>NZ_MTCA01000067.1:0-15281 GCF_002150205.1 Flavobacterium sp. FPG59
ACTCTAGTTACATCGTTTTATTTGTAAGGTTATCTCATAAAGTTACTTTTTACAAAAACTGTTACACTAGGTTATTAGATACTATTGTTGCATTTTTGTTTACAAATTAACCTCAATCATGAAAGAAGTATTCTCTATAAAAGAAGCTATTAAAAAAATAGAGCATTATTGCGCTTATCAAGAACGATGCCACGACGAAGTAGTTCAAAAACTACGAACCATGAAAATGGATACTGATGAAATAGACACCATCATTGTCAAACTAATACAGGATAATTTCTTGAATGAGAGTCGGTTTGCTTGTAGTTTTGCTAGAGGAAAGCATCGAATTAAATTTTGGGGAAAAAACAGAATTGTAAATGAACTCAAATTCCGAAACATTGGTCAATACAACATCAATCTCGCGCTAAAAGAAATATCAAATGAGGAATATTTAGACACTTTTGAAAAAATAGCCACACGAAACTGGGACAGCATCAAAGAAACCAATCTTCAAAAAAAGCGAAAGAAGTTTTGTGATTATTTACTAAGAAAAGGATTTGAAAGCAACTTGATTTATGAAAAAGTAAAAGAATTAGAGGCTCAATAAAACACTTACAGCATTTCCACCAAAACCTACTGCATTCACTAAAACTTTTTTTACGGGTCTTTTTTGTTGCTGCGCTTTCGCAAAAGGAACTCCAACAAACGTATTGTGCTGCATCATTAAAATAGCGAACTCCATGCTTAGAATTCCTGATGCACCAAATGTGTGACCGATTTTCCATTTATTAGTAGTTACTAATGGCAAGCTTTCGCCAAAGACTTTTTGTATCGCTTTATACTCTGTCAAATCCCCTTTTATAGTTCCTGGTGCATGCATGACAATTACATCAACATCTGACAAAGCAGTATCTTTTAAAGCCATTGCCATCGATTTTTGAAAGCAAACTGCTTCAGCAGAAATGGAAATATTATGCTCTAAAATTTCAGTGGCATAGCCAATTCCCTCAATGTATGCTAATGCGTTTTCTTTTTTACCCATTTCCAGACAACAAACACCTGCACCTTCACCTAGAATCATGGTGTTTTGTGTTTTATCTAAATCTAAAGCACGGTTTGGGTATAACTCGTTAGATCTTGAATAAATCTTCAATGCTTTCATTTGGGCAATTGTAAAATCAGTCAATGGAGCTTCACTACCTCCAACCAAAAATTTATCAACCATTCCTGATCTCAGCCATGCTACACCATTTAAAACAGCATGTAAAGCAGTAGAGCAAGTGATGGAGTGGGAAATTTCAGGTCCTGTACTTTGCAAATCATGTGCTACCCACGAAGAAATATTACCCAAAGTAGTGGTTGGTGATACTAGTGTTTGCGCCTTTCCTGTTTCTAAGTATTCTTGATGGTGTTTTTCAAATAAATCAGTTGCACCACGTGATGAACCAATATTGATTCCGAATACATCATTTTCACCCCAGCCCGCTTGCTGTATTGCGTTACGAGAAGCCTCAATAGCATATAAAACTGAATTATCAAGGAATTTATATTTTATATCAGACTGTTTTAAAAGTTCCACTTTAGCAGCCGAAACACTATCCAAAGGCGCTACAAACGCTGGTGTTTTATCAATTACTTTGTTTACAAAACAATGTTGCTCCTTTAGATAATTCTCCCATATTATTTCAAGATTATTCCCTAACGGGGAAACGGACGAAAGCGCTGTAATGGATATAATTTGTGACAAGATACTTTTGATTTGATTGCAAAGGTCGCAAAGTTTTACACAAAGTTTGCTAAGGTTTAGGCCTAAATAACAATTTCGAAACTTTTTGTGACTTCATTTATAATTACAAAAAATATTTACCCAATACCTATACTATTTCTAAGACCTCTTCTACAACTTTATAAATTTTTTGCAACTGATCATCAGTGATGATGTATGGAGGTAAAATATAAACAATATTCCCAACAGGTCTTAAAATCACACCATTTTCGATAAAAAAATCATAAAGTTTGTTTCGCAATGATCCATAGTAACTAGCTTCACCCTCTGTTTTGATTTCTAAAGCAAATATAGTTCCCAAGACTCGCGTAGTTGTTACCTTAGAGTGTCCCTTGATTTTAATTTGAAAATCCAAATGATTTTGATTCACCCGAACCAAATTAGCTTGCATCTCGGGAGTATTTAACAACTCTAAACTGGCTAAAGCAGCAGCACAACCGGTAGGATTTGCTGTAAAGGTGTGTCCGTGAAACAATGCCTTATTAATATCATCATCATAAAAAGCTTCGAAGATATCTTGTGTAAAAGTTGTTATTGCCATTGGAATAGTACCACCAGTCAGCGCCTTGGACAAACACATGATATCTGGTTTTGTTAACACATAATCCATCGCGAAGTTTTTACCCGTTTTTCCAAAACCAGTCATCACTTCATCAGCGATGGTCAAAACGCGATTATCATTACAAATTTGCAACAAAACATCTAGTGTTTCCGGTTCATACATCACCATTCCCGCTGCGCCTTGCACTAAAGGTTCAAAGATAAAAGCGGCACACTTGTTATTTTTTATTTGCTCGCGTAAAGCTTGGTAACTTTCTTCCTCTTTTCCTGAAACAGGCACAGGAATTCTCACTACATCAATAAACATTCCTTCAAATGCTTGAGTGTAAAATGAAATTCCGCTAGCAGCCATCGCCGCAAAAGTATCACCATGAAAAGCATTTTCAAATGCAATGATTGTAGTACGTTGCTCTCCTTTGTTAAAAAAATATTGCAACGCCACTTTGATACCAACTTCAACAGCAGTAGAGCCGTTATCAGAAAAGAATACTTTTTGTTGGTTTTTAGGTAAAATCTCAAGTAATTTCTCCCCTAAAACAATGGCAGGTTCATGTGTAAAACCGCCAAAAAGAACATGTTCCAGAGTTGTTAATTGCTTGTAAATAGCATCGGCAATAAATGTATTGCTATGTCCATAAGGATTCACCCACCATGAGGCAATGGCATCGATGTATTCTTTATCATTTTCGTCCCAAAGTAAAGCTCCTTTACCTCTTTTGATTGCAATAGGAACGGCTGCCGTTTTATGTTGTGTATAAGGATGCCAAAGATGTTTTTGGTCTCTTTCAGTTAATGTCATTTCAAATAATATATTTCGCAAAGATACATAGAGATGGCAACGTGTTTTACAAAAATGTTACAAACTCAATAGCTTTTCCCTGAACATATCAGCGTATTCTTTAATTACATTTTGATCAAAATAAGGTTCTTGTTCAATTCTGCCAATACAGTTTAAACCTGTTTTAGAAAGGATAATGGTTTCGGTAGCATTATTTTCATCACCGGAAAAAAGAATTCCCGCCACTTCAATTTTCCTGTTCTGAAGCGCCTCAATCGTTAATAATGTGTGATTGATACTCCCCAGATAGTGTCTAGAAACTACAATGACTTTATAGTCAGATTGAATCAAATCTATCACACAATCTGTATCATTTATTGGAACAAATACACCACCTGCACCTTCTACCACAAGGTGATTATCAGTTTTTGGTTCCACTATTTTTTGTAAATCAATGATAACACCATCACAAGCTGCGGCATAATGCGGACTTGCTGGAGTTTTTAAGGCATAAGCATTGGGGTGAAGTCTTGTTATAGAATTTGACAGAAAGGATTTCACTTTATGACTGTCTGAATGGTCTAAATCTCCGGCTTGAATAGGCTTCCAATAATCGGCCTCAAGCGCCTCTGTAATAATAGCTGCTGCAATAGTTTTACCTACATCGGTTCCTATTCCTGTTATAAATAGTTTCATAGATTATGAATTTTTACAAAAATAGAAAACCCATCACAAAGATGGGCTTATTTCTAATATTCTTTTAAATCTTATAACATCTATCATAAATTGATGCCAAGCATTCAACTCTTACATCAACACAAAAAATTGATAATTATAATTTTTGTTTTTCTAATCTAAAAATTAATTTTCGATTTAAATTCAACTTTAGTTCAATATCGGCTTTACGGTATAACCGGCTTTTTTTAGCAAGTTGATCACTCCTTTTTCACCTAACAAATGCCCTGCTCCTACTGCAAAGAATGAACTTTTATCTCTCATAATACCTGGCATTTTCTCAACCCAATTGGTATTGCGTTCTTCAAGCAACCATTTTTTTGAGTTTTCGTTTAGAAATTTAGGGTTTGTAATTTGGTTGTACAATTCTACTAAATTTTCATTTTTATAAGACTGAACCATTTTCTGGGTATCTTCAAGTTTTGATTCCTTTAACATAGCAATCATTTGGTCATCATTATAGGCTTTACCCATGAATTGCATTTGTGCCTCACCCGTTTCTAATCCTCCTAATTTTTTATTCCCCGCTTTAGCAATACTTGATAGTTCCATCTCATAAAATTTCAAATTGGTACACCCAAAAGATTTCATGGTAATCAAACTCATTACAGTAAACAAACTAAAATTATCTACCTGTTGAACAGTCATACCTGTTTTTTCTTTCAAGATAGAATCCAAGTCTGCAAGTTGTTGAGCTGTAAGTTTTTTGCTTAAAGGCTCTGAACCCATTGCCGATTTTTGCAAATAAGCCATTTCATTAGGATCGTTCAAATCAATTTCAAGAAACAAATTTTCGGCATTATTTAACGCTTTTTTTGTTTTATCAGTAAGAAAATAATCCTCATTACAAATCATATGTACTGTACCATAAAGATAAGACGGTTTTGCATTTCCGTTACCTGAAATCTCCCATAATAATGAGTTTTCATTTTCTGGAATTGCTGCTTTTTTATTGTTTTGCGCTATGCTTACTTGTGATATTAAAAGTATTGCAAGAGCTGATAATGATTTTCTAATTACGTTTTTCATTTTATTTTTTGTTTATCTATTTACATGAAATAAGTAATTATATTCAGAAAACGTTACAAAAAAACGAAACTAAATTATAAAAGTGAGTAGATACAATGCATCACAGCCGAAATTTCTTGAGTAGAATTATAACTGTGTAAACAAAAACGAAGACGCTCTTGTCCCTCTGGCACCGTAGGGGAAAGAATCGCTTTTACATCAAAACCTTTTTCTTGTAATTGACCTGCTATAGCTTTTACTTTTTCATTACCAGGAATAATAGCCGATTGTATTGCTGATTTACTGCGAACAAAAAGTGGTTTTAATCCTAACAAGTTCTTTTGTTGATTGAATGAAACGATATTTTTTCTCAATTTTAAAATTGAATTTGAATCCTGTTTTAAATGCCCATAAGCAATTAAGATAGAAGCAACAGCATGCGGCGAAAGTCCTGTAGTGTAAATAAAACTTCGGGCAAAATTTACTAAATAATCCCGTAAACTTTGCGATCCTAAAATAGCAGCACCGTGACAACCCAAACCTTTACCATAAGTCATTATCCTTGCAAAAACATAATCTTGCAAACCAAGCATTTGCACATAACCTTCTCCTTTATCCCCAAAAACACCTAATGCATGTGCTTCATCAACTACTACATAACAGTTGTGTTTGGTTGCAACCAAAATTAATTCTTCAAGATTAGGACAATCCCCATCCATAGAAAAAACCGATTCTGTGACAATGTAAATAACTGTATTAGGATTTCGTAGAATTAATTTTTCTAAATCTTCAAAATCATTGTGATTGAATTTATAGGCCTTGGCTCTTGATAATTGAATCCCATCACGTATGGAGGCATGGCTCAACTCATCGTATAGAATTAAATCTCCTTTTTGCGGCACTGATCCAAAAAAACCAAGATTAGCATCATAACCTGAATTGAAAAGTAATGCCGTTTCTGATTGATGAAATCTAGAAATGTACTCCTCGGTTGTCTTATAAAGCTTGTGATTTCCAGAAATTAATCTAGATCCCGTTGCGCCGTTTTGAATGATTTCGTTGGTAATTAAATACTGATGCGTCTCGTTAAAAATTATTTCTGATTGTGAAAACCCTAAGTAATCATTTGATGAAAAATCAACTTCTCTTCGCAACGTGGGTAATATGCGCAAGGCATTTTGCTCCTTTCTAATTTCTAGTTTTTGAGATAAATGCTCTGGAATTTTTTTCATAGAACACAAAATTAAGCATTTTAAGTGAATTTGTTTATTATAAACAATATACTTAATGATGAACTTACTAATTAGCAAACGGCTCAAAAAAAGTATTTTTTTTCATTATAACAAGCTTTAAAATCAAATGGAATACACCAATGCGAGAAAACTCAATTTACATTTTTGAATTACAAAAAATAAATTTAAACCACTACATTTTTTGAATACACGATAACAAAGGACAAATAAAATCCTGAGATCATTTACTATTACTTTACCTAAATACCATATTTAACGATGAACCAAATGAGTTAAACACCAACTTGAACCATTACTTGATACGTCAGATTAACATCTCAATAAAACACTATCTTCATGATAATTAACAAACAACCCAATTAAGGATGTATTTTGTCGAGTATTTTCTTAGTTCAACGAGTATTTAACAATACCTATTCTCCAATAGATTTAAACCTATACATTTGCATCGAATTATAATTTTTTGTTAAAATAAAGTCATATTAAATATTTTGTCCGCCATAATAATTCATTAATTACAAAAACCATATTTTCAAAAAGAAAATTCAAAATCAATAGAATTTAAAAAAATTAAAATCAATTAAACAGCAATGAAAATTAACAGTATATCTTCTATGAAGAATAAAATACAAACAGCAACTGCCTTAGTTGTATTCATGTTCGTAAACAACATGATTGCTCAATCCAACAAAGATTTATATGCAGGTATAGAAATTGGTAGTAAGGGAGTAAAGGTTTCTGTTTTAGATGTAGATAACATCAAGAGAGGAAATTATGAAGTAAAAAAGTTTTGGACAGAAAACGTAGGTATTGCAAAAGGCATTTCTATTAATGGAAATCTTGGAGAAGAAGAAATTCTTAAAACGATCAAAGTAGTTAAAGAAAACCTAAAAACAATAGAAACCGAATTCAAAGTACCAAGCGAAAATGTTTTCTTAATAGGTTCATCTGGAGTTGCAATGGCAAAAAACCACAAGGACTTAATAGGTCGAATGAAAGCCGAAACAGGAAAAGACTTGGATTTTATTGATGCAAGCCAAGAAGGAAAGATGTTAATGAAAGGATTAATTCCACCTAACAAATACAAGAATTCATTGGTATTAGATATAGGAGGAGGAAATACAAAAGGAGGTTACGTAGATGTATCTGCCATGGAAGAATTTGTATTTTTCCCTGTAAGCTTAAATTACGGTTCTATCACACTAACTGAAATTGTAAACAAAAAAACAAAATCAGAGGAAATAAGCGATTATAATTCAAAATCTTTTGAATATATGCCTGAGTTACGTGCACAAACAACAGCAATGTTTAATTCCAAGCCAAAAGCTATGGACAAAAGTTCTGTCTATTTTTCTGGTGGTGCCGTTTGGGCTTTCTTTACTCTAAGCATGAACAAAACAGATGAAAATTTTTGCGAGTTTACCATGGATGATGTTATTAGTTACGATGTTGTTATCAAAAACAATTACGCCCGATACAAGCAAATGGCAGCTACTGACAAAGAAATAGAAAGAGTACTGAATACATACTCACAAAAACACCTCATTTCTGGAAATAATATTTTAATAACACTACTAGAAAACATTCCAGATGTAAAAAATAAAAAATTATATTTCAGTAAAGAAGGACAAATAGCTTGGCTTGTTTCCTACATAGCAGATAGATCAAAGAGAGTTAAGAAAATAATGTAATTTTCAAAAGCTCCTACTTAAAATAGAATCGAAATCGTAAACTACTCTTTATGATTTCGATTTTTTTTATTTTAATGATTTGATACGAATTTTAAATAATGCTAATAAAACTAGTATTTGCCTATAAACATCAAAATTGATCTAAACAAAAAAAAACAATAATTAAATAAAAGCAAGCTTCATTATTTTTAACTTGCATGGGCACTATGTATTAAACGTAAGACCATGAAAAATATTCAACTTCAAAGAGCATCAACTTCAAAAGAATTACAAGAAATTATCACCCTACAACAGCAAAATGTATCCAATGCCATATCTGCAGAGGAGAAAAAGAAAGAGGGTTTTGTTACTCTTCGGCATACTTTTGAATTATTAGAACAAATGAATAATGCCTGTCCGCATTGTATCGCGAAAGCAAATGATACCGTAATAGGTTATGCACTTGTGATGAAACCAAGTTTTAAAGACACTATTGAAGCTTTAGAGCCCCTGTTTGATGAAATTCAAAACCTAGTACCGCAACATAAAAACTATCTCATAATGGGACAAATATGCATTTCAAAAGAATACCGAGGATTAGGTATCTTTAGAAAACTGTACCATTTTTTCAAAGAGGAACTGAGCTATCAATTTGACTGTCTTATTACCGAAGTAGCGTCCATAAATACAAGATCATTAAACGCACATCAAGCTGTGGGATTTAGAACCTTAAAAACATATCAGGAACAAGATATTACTTGGCATATTATGATTTGGGATTGGGCATAAAAAAACCCCGCATGTAGCGAGGTTTTATATTTTTTGAAATTATCTTAGTCAACTAAAACAATTACTTTATTGTCTTTCATTTCAATGGTACCTGAATTAATTTCCAAAGTATAGTTTTGAGAATCAACCATAGTAAATTTAGCAGCAACTTCTTTGACAAATTTGAAATTTGAAGCTGTAATTTTTACAAGTCCTTTTTCTAAAATAGAAACTATTGGAGCGTGATTATTCAATATTTGAAAACTACCATCAACACCTGGTAAAGCTACCGAAGTAACTTCTGCTGAGAACAATTTTGCTTCTGGTGAAACTATTTCTAATAACATATTTTTTAGTTTACAGTCTCAGTTAACAGTCTCAGTACAAAATACTGAGACTGAACACCGAATCTTAATTTATGCTTCCGCTAACATTTTCTCTCCAGCTTCTATAGCCTCTTCAATAGTCCCTTTAAGGTTGAATGCTGATTCTGGTAAGTGATCTAATTCACCATCAATAATCATATTAAATCCTTTGATAGTATCTTTGATATCAACTAAAACACCTTTTAACCCTGTAAATTGCTCAGCAACGTGGAAAGGTTGAGATAAGAAACGTTGTACACGACGCGCTCTTGAAACAGCTAACTTATCTTCTTCAGATAACTCTTCCATTCCAAGAATCGCAATGATATCTTGTAATTGCTTATATTTTTGTAAAATTTCTTTTACTCTTTGTGCGCAATCATAATGCTCATCACCTAAGATTTGAGGAGTAAGGATTCTTGAAGTTGAATCTAATGGATCAACCGCAGGATAAATACCTAACTCAGCAATTTTACGAGACAATACAGTTGTTGCATCTAAGTGAGCAAAAGTCGTTGCTGGCGCCGGGTCAGTTAAGTCATCCGCAGGAACGTAAACCGCTTGTACAGATGTAATAGAACCTTTATTTGTAGATGTGATACGCTCTTGCATCGCTCCCATTTCTGTAGCTAATGTTGGTTGGTATCCTACCGCAGATGGCATACGACCTAAAAGTGCCGATACTTCAGAACCTGCTTGAGTAAAACGGAAGATATTATCCACGAAGAACAATACATCTTTACCTTGATCAGTTCCTGCTCCATCACGGAAATACTCAGCAATAGATAATCCAGAAAGTGCCACACGAGCACGAGCTCCTGGAGGCTCATTCATTTGTCCGAAAACGAAAGTAGCTTTAGACTCTCTCATTCCTGGCAAATCTACTTTTGATAAATCCCATCCTCCATTTTCCATAGAGTGCATGAACTCATCACCATATTTTATAATTCCTGACTCTAACATCTCACGAAGCAAGTCATTCCCCTCACGTGTTCTTTCTCCTACTCCTGCGAATACTGAAAGTCCACCGTGACCTTTTGCAATATTGTTAATCAACTCCTGAATCAATACTGTTTTACCAACACCAGCTCCACCAAATAATCCAATCTTACCCCCTTTTGAGTAAGGCTCAATCAAATCAATTACTTTGATACCTGTGAATAAAACTTCAGAAGAAGTTGATAAGTCTTCGAATTTAGGTGCCTGACGGTGAATTGACATTCCGTTTTCACCTGTTTTAGGTAATTCTGGCAAACCGTCAATAGCGTCACCAATTACGTTAAACAAACGTCCGTAAACATCTGCTCCAATTGGCATTTGGATAGGATTTCCTGTTCCAACTACTTCATAACCTCTACTCAAACCATCTGTTGAGTCCATCGAAATGGTACGAACCGTGTTTTCACCAATGTGAGATTGTACTTCAAGTACTAATAAAGTACCATCTTTTTTTGTGATTTCTAACGAATCATAAATTTTTGGAAGTTCAACATCCTTACCGTTGAAAACTACGTCAACTACTGGTCCAATGATCTGGGCAACTTTTCCTATTACTTTCGACATTACTTATGTATTTATTAAATAGCTATTTAGGTTTATGAAATAGTTCCAATCGAAACGTATCGATTAAATGCTTTTTTCAGTGTGCAAAGATAATTTTTTAAAATATAAAATCAATTATTTTTTAGAAAAAATGGATATTTTTAGTAGATCCCATATAAACAACTAAAAAAAAGAAAAATGACAACATTATTCTCAAAAAAAAGAAAGACCACTTACAAAGCGTAAGTGGTCTTTAAAATATCATTTTAAATAAGAATTTATAATGTTGCTGGATATAGAACTCTATACAAACTTACATCTTTGTTTTTTATATTTGAACCAAATTTAGCATTGATTGCATCAGTGAATAAATTAGCAATAATGGCGTAACCTCTCGGACTAGGATGAACTCCATCAAGAGAGAACATACCACCAGTTACAAAGGCAGAAGTCGTTCTAAAACCATTGTATACAATACCACCATTAGCCAATTGATCAGTAACACCTTTTAACTCAACAAATGCCAAACCTTTTGAATCAGCAATAGATTTAATAGTAGCATTGTACGCATCAGTAGCAACCTTAACCTCAGCAACTTCTGCTTTTGTCAACACATGAACATCCTGCATAGGGTAGGTCACCCCAAATGCATTTAAAGGCGCAGGTGGCGCTATACCAAGTCCAGAATTTACAGCTGTTGGAGCAGCAGCTATTGCAGATTGCGCAGTAAGCACGATTAAATCCTCCCTTGTTGCTTGTCTAGCACGACCAAAAACTTGACCATAAAACGCAGCAGTTTGAGCTCCTAAAGTAGGTGTAAAAGCAGCAGTTAACTGTGCAGAAAGATTAGGCAAACTCTCATCAACAATCAATAAAGGGTTTACTGCAGTAGTCGAAAGTAATTCGATACGCGAGCCAGCACCAAAAGCAGTTAACGCCTGCTTCAATGGCCCGTACAATTGCGCATTTAAACTTTGTATCGTAGCTGTACCGACAGCAACATTACCACGACCTAATACTGATGCAGTAAGAGGATTAAATGGTACCGTAGTAAAAAATGGTAACGCCGTTACATACGGTAAATTTGCCACAACACCTTTCGCTCCCTTTGCCGTCATTGCGTTAACGATATTGTTGTAAGCACTAGCAAAAACAGTTGGATCTGTAATATCATTGCTTAGATAGGTTGTTGAATCTAAATTTCCAGTTCTATTAACCCCACTTCCTCCAGATGTAGCATAACCTAAAACATCATTACCACCAATCCACAAAGAGAAAAAGGTAGGATCTTGAGCAACTGCATCAGCAACAACAGAAGCTGTTCTTGACGTTGCAAATCGCGCAAAATAAGGGCTGCTTGCTGGGAAACTACCTATTTTTGCAACATCTCCATAGTCAGCCGCTGTCAAATTGTAACTTTTTGCTCCCGGAATACCTAAATTATTAAAGGATCCTGTAAGCTTTACAGTCACTTCAGTAGATGGTCTACCTGTAACAGGAGCAGGACCTGCACCATTAAAAAACAAACGCTGACCTAAAATTACATTTCCACCCAACAAAAGTCCACCTATATTATCATTCATCAAAGGTGTTTTAAACTCTCCACCACCCAATAATGCAAATTGTTGAGCAATTATATTAGGATAAGCACCTTTTTGAGCCTCAATAAACAAGGCATTATCACTAAAACCTGCAGCATAAGAATCTCCTAATGCAACATATTTAGACACATTTACCGTACCAGCTGTTAAAGGCTTACCATCAGATGAATTAGTTTCTACAACAACAACTTCATCCTCATTATTACACGCTACAAATGCTAGCGAAGCAAATAATAGCCATTTGAAATTTTTTATCATTTTTCTTTGATTTTACTGTTAATTTAATCCTTACGGGTTAATGGTCCATGAAGCAAAATATTGCTGCCCAATAAGTCCCGCACCTAATACTTGCGCATACTCTCTTCTTCCGATATTTGCAGCACCTACTTTTAGAGTAGATTTTAAAGACGGGAAGTTGTAGTTCAACTGTGCATCTATAACCGTTGCAGCTTCAATAGTTCCGTCAGCAAAAGAAGATTGCCATAGGTACTCACTATTCCATCTACCACTGATGTTAAAACCAAAATTCTTGAATAATTTTTCATTACCAATTGACGCTTTTACACGGTGTTTTGGAGTATTGAATCCCGCTTCAAAACTTGGATCTTTAGATTCATCAAAACTAAATTCAGCAAAATTGTAATTAGCTCCTATTTCAAAATCTTTGTACACTTTTCTTGATAATCCTAATCCAAAACCAATAGATTCAATTTCAAGTGGTGTATTAGTATACAACTGAAAAGCTCTAGTATTTGCAGTTCGTAGCGCATGTACTGATTGACCACCTTGATCAGTAGGAAAAACTGCCAAATCAGCACCAGCCGGATTAGGAGCGTCTTGAGCCGTACCATATAATGGAGCTACAACATTTAAGTTACCTATAAAGTTGTTGTAAATATTGTAATACCCATTGATATCAATAGAAGTTTTATTGATAAAAGAACGGTATCCTAGTTCAAAAGCTTTAACCTCTTCAGGCTTCACTAAACCTGCTGTTGTTTTTCTTAACAATGTAGCATTGCCAGAAGCGCTAAATGCAGCCACAGAAGTAGCGGTGTAAGAATTGTTATAGGCGTTTAAACCATTAATATTTACTGTGCCACCCACTGTAGGTACTGCTGCGCCTGCAACAGGCAATGTTTCTCTAAAACGAGTTAAATTATCTGGTGCCGAACCCAATAAAATTGCGCTACCAACGTTAAAACCAATGTATTGATCTTGTGTAGTTGGGTTTCTAAAACCTGTTTGAAAAGAACCTCTAAAATTGTGGTTTTTATCTTTTCCGCCAGAATACACAAGTGAAACTCTTGGTGAAATGTTGCCATCAAAATTTTGTGCCTTGTCATAACGAATAGACCCAGTAAATTTTAAACGGTCATCCATCATTTTTTTCATCACTTGCGTGTACGCTCCATATTCGTCATAACGTATTGGTCCGTCTGCATCTGTATAAATACGACCAAAAGAGTTTAATTCATACAATCTGTAAGATCCACCCACTTGAATTTCAGCAAATTTGATAAGATCTTTAAAATTATAATTAGCATCAGAATGGTAGATTCTAGAATTATCAACTAATCGTGATCCTGATAATACATCTGGATTTGCGATAACCTGATTAAATGCATTTTTAAAAGCCTGCGTACCCGGAACAAATCTAGCACCTCTAGGAGCACTTGGATTATTTGGATCAATATTTGGAGTTAAATTTAATCCTGCTGGAACAATATTATTATCAGCAAAATTTCTTGCAGCTGCATGAGCTTGGCTTGGAATCAAACCTAATTGCAAAGTACTTCCTGCAAAAGCCCTTCCGTAATCTGTAAACCAGTTAGTATCTGATTTAGCTAATCTATTTATATTGATACCAGTAAATAACATATCGTAAGATTGGCCTCCATCTTCAGTAGTTGTATATCCTCTTACAAAGAAATTCTTTCCTTTAAACTCTAATTTATGCTGTTGCATAAAAAAATTATTCAAATAATAACGGTTTGCACCTTGATAAACGGTATTACCAAAACCAAATTTACTTTGCCAAATCACTTCTAACCTTTCATCACCTAACGGACGTAAATGCAAAGAGAAATCTATTTTTGTATTTGAAACTTTGTTGTCAGTTAAATCAACTTCATTGTATCCAGTTCTTGAAATTCTTTCAGAAGGTAAAGTTGGTGCACTAATTATTGTCGCAACCTCATCACCATAAACGTTCATTCCATCATATCCATGATGAGATCTATCTCTACCAGCTACAGTTCTATCATCATAGTTTACAGCATGCCATTCAGTTCCTCTCATGTAAGCAAAGTTGGCTTTTGCTGCAAAATATTTATTAAAAGCCTTAGCCATACGTACACCATAATCTACGTAATCATTTGTTCCGGCTGCTTTTTGGCTGGTTTGACCAAATTTAGCATACGCTCTTATTCCTTCACTAGTAAATGGGCTTTTACTAGTCATAAATAAAATTCCGTTAAAAGCATTGGCACCATACAAAGCAGAAGATGCTCCTGGTAACAACTCCACTGATTGCACATCAATTTCAGAAACACCAATTAAGTTTCCTAAAACAAAGTTTAATAATGGCGAAGAGTTATCCATACCATCTACTAACTGCATAAATCTTGTATTTGCTACTGTAGCAAAACCTCTAGTGTTAATAGACTTAAAAGACATACTTGAAGTGTTCATTTGAACTTCTTTCATGTTCTCTAAACCGTCGTAAAAAGAAGGAGAAGCTGTTTTCTTAATGTCAGCAATTCCCATTCTCTCAATAGTTACTGGTGATTCAAGAACACGCTCAGGAGTTCTGGACGCAGAAACTACGATTTCATCAAGTTTATTCTCTTCATCTAATAATTTCACTGTAACCTTTTGGCTACTTGAAGTAATAGACACTCTTTGAGAAATAAAACCAACAGTGGATACCTCTATTACAAAGGGTGGTCTTTTAGGTGATTTCAAAATAAAGGCACCTGTTACATCACTTGTGGTCCCTGCAGATTCTCCAACAACCTTAATGTTGGCTCCAGGAATTGGCTGGCTGTTACTATCTGTAACAACACCTGAAATTGTGCTTTGCGCAAAAGATAGGCTGCAAAAAAACAATGTCAAAAAAAGTAAATACACTCTCATTGGTCTATAATTTGTTGGTTTATGTAGCCAAAGTACAAATATTTTTGATATTATTAAAAAATGAACAAATAAATTTCATATTTAGCATATATAT
>NZ_MTCA01000016.1:0-31812 GCF_002150205.1 Flavobacterium sp. FPG59
GTATGTAAGTGCTTTATTTACCGTTGTATTTTGTCATTGTAATTTCTATACCTTCGGTTCCAAAAGATTTAATGATTTCGCTAGCGATTTCTAATCGTTCTGGTAGTAATTCTTTTTCAGCTGTTTCCCATTCTCCTAGAACATAATCAACTTGTTTTCCTTTTTTGAATTCGTCGCTAATACCAAATCGGAATCGTGCATAGGTTTGCGTATTCAGAACTAAGCTTGTGTTTTTTAAACCGTTGTGACCACCATCGCTCCCTTTTTGACGAATTCTGATGGTGCCAAATGGAAGGTTAAGGTCATCTGTGATAACTAAAATATTTTCAAGTGGAATGTTTTCTTTATCCATCCAGTATTGAATGGCTTTACCGCTCAAATTCATATAGGTGTTTGGTTTTAGCAAGAAAAACGCTTTCCCTTTAAAACTGTATTTGGCTAGAGCGCCTAGTTTTACCGTTTCAAATTGTATTCCTTCTTTTTTAGCTAAAAAGTCTACTACTTTAAAACCAATATTGTGTCTTGTATTTACGTACTCAGCTCCAATGTTACCAAGTCCTATTATTAAAAATTTCTTCATGCTACTGCTATTATGCTCTGGTTGTGAGGTTGCGAAAAGATTTATAATCCATTGTATCATGCTGCAAAAGTAAGCTTAATTCAATAAAATGTCTATGCTGTAGTGGATATTTTAGAGGTTTGTGTGGTTTGTAGCTGAGATGTAAAATTAGTGTGTATTAGCCCCGATTAAAGTGAAAATCCTTTTTGTACGCTTTTTTTTGCGTGCAAAAAGATTGCAACGGAAAGCGGGACAAAATAGCTGTAGAAGAATTCTAGCTGCTTCTAAAATATCTTAAAAAACTGAAAGCAAAAAAAAGCGCCAGTTGCATAACTGACGCTTTCTTGAATTTTGACTGAAAAAAAATTATTTTTTCTTTCCTTTTGCAGGAGCTTTTGCTGCTTTTGCTGCCTCTTGAGCCGCTTTCATAGCCGCACGAGAGATCTTCACTTGACAAATAACTGTGTTGTCTGGGTGCATGATTTTAAAGTTAGGCGTAGGAACTTTAGTAACATATAATTTGTTACCCATATCAAGTGGAGTAATGTCAGCTTCAACAAAATCCGGAAGATCTTTAGGAAGTGCTCTTACTTTTAATTTACGGTTGTTCATACGTAAATCACCACCTGCCATAACACCTTTTGATTTTCCAACAACTTTTACTGGAACTTCAATAGTAATTTCTTTGTCTTCAAAGATTTGAAAGAAGTCAATGTGTAAAATTTTGTCAGATACTGGGTGTACTTGAATGTCTTGAAGTACAGCGTTGTATGATTTTCCGTTACCAAGATCGATCTCAACTGTGTGAGCGTTTGGAGTGTAAATCAAGTTTTTGAAAGCCATAACTTCTGCTGAGAAATGAACTGCTTGATTTCCTCCGTATAATACGCAAGGAACCATTCCAGCATTACGTAAGGCTTTTGTAGCTACTTTGCCCACGCTTTCTCTTTCTGATCCTTTAATTGTAATCGATTTCATTCTAAATTTATTATAGTTATTAATTAAACTCTTTTTTTAAGTTCTTAGTTTTGTACTCTAGTTCTTAGCAGTTCGACTAAGGACTATGTACTAAGTACTTTTAGTTACATGATAAACTTTCCGCTAATCGAATTGTTATGGTGAACCATGTGCATTACTTCGGCAAAAAGTGGAGCACAGCTCAACACTCTTATTTTGTTTGACTCTTTCTTTAACGGAATAGAATCGGTAACTATTAATTCGCTCAGCTTAGAGTTTTCAATTTTCTCGTAAGCATCGCCAGATAAAATGGCGTGTGTACATATAGCACGTACGCTCAAAGCACCTTTTTCAATCATTAAATCTGCGGCTTTCGCCAAAGTGCCTCCGGTGTCAATCATATCATCCACAAGAATGACGTTGCGACCTTTAACCTCTCCTATTAATTCCATCGTGTCAATCACGTTGGCAGCTTTTCTTTGTTTGTAGCAAATTACTACATCCGATTCTAAAAATTTAGAATAGGCATAAGCTCTTTTTGAACCACCCATGTCAGGCGAAGCAATTGTTAAATTATCTAAACCTAAGCTTTTTACGTATGGTAAAAAGATAGTAGATGCAAAAAGGTGATCTACTGGTTTTTCAAAAAATCCTTGAATTTGATCAGCGTGCAAATCCATGGTCATTACTCTTGTTGCGCCTGCAGCATCTAATAAATTAGCTACTAATTTAGCTCCTATCGGAACTCTAGGCTTGTCTTTTCTGTCTTGTCTTGCCCATCCAAAATAAGGAATTACAGCTGTTATGTGTCTGGCTGATGCTCTTTTTGCAGCATCAATCATTAGTAACAATTCCATTAAATTATCTGCTGTTGGAAAAGTAGAGCAAACAATAAATACGCGTAATCCTCTAATTGACTCTTCGTACGAAGGTTGAAATTCACCGTCGCTGTATTTTGACATAGTGATTTTCCCTAAAGGAATTCCGTATTCTTTTGCTATTTTCTCAGCAAGATAAACACTTTGCGAACAAGCAAATATTTTAGCTTCTGGTTCTAGGTGTGACATTATTGTGTGTTGTTTTTATCTAGGGTTTCAAGACAGTTTTGTTTTAGCTGTTGCTTAAATTCAAAATAAATCTATTTGCCTAAGATGTAGTTAGTTGTGTGTTTCGTTTTTTAACGAGGTGCAAATTTATAAAATATATTTAACACTGAAAGGAAAAAATTAAGTATTTTTAGTTGAACATTTAATTAATTTTTTTACATTTGCACCGTGTTAAAGGAAAAGATAAATAGTTACCACTAGATATCTCTTTATTGCGTGAAACAACTGTTGTTGTTTCTGTCTGCTAAGCCCGGATGGCGGAATTGGTAGACGCGCTGGTCTCAAACACCTGTGGGAAACCGTGCCGGTTCGACTCCGGCTCCGGGTACAAAAACCGCTTCGAAAGAAGCGGTTTTTTTGTTTTATATCACAACGAGTTCCTCAATATCAAATCACTTTTGTTTTCTATTTGCTCTTTTTTACCTTTTAGAATCATTTGTGCTAAGAGTTGTCCCATCATTTCAAAATGGGTTGAAATGGTTGTGATTCCGTTTTCTACCACTTTTTTTAAGGGGGTTTCATTATAAGAAATGATTCCGTAGTCATTCCCCAATTGTAAGTTTTGAAGTTTAGCTTTTTCTATGACACTTACTAATTCTCTGTCGCTGGGAATAATGTATACTTCTCCTTTTGTAATCTCACGATTTTTGAACTCGGTTATGATTTCATATTCAAAAGCGTGATCGTTGCAAAATTTTTCAAAGCCTATTTTCATTCCTAGTGGTTCACGGAATCCCGGAAAAATCATAATTAGTTTTTTGTATTTGTTCAGCTTTGCTTTTCCTTTTAATAGGCCTTCATAAATATCTTTTACAAAATTTTGGTACACTGCAGGATAGTTCAATAATTCTGGATTTGTTTGGTCAAGAATATAAACGTCCTGAACTGGTAGGGTTTTTATAATTGATGCAGCTTCTTCAAGATTGGTCGGCATGATGATGTATTTGGTGTAATTACCGTTGCTGTCATGAATTAGTTTTTGAAAAACGGGAACGTTAAAATGATGAAAAAAAATATCAACCTGAGCTGTAGTTCCTATGTTTTCGAGAAAGGAATTGTACAAGTCTTCTTTAAAAATGTTTAGTTCGTCAAATAGTAAAAATATCTTTTGTTTTATGGATATTTCAACGCTTTTTACATAATACCCTTTGCCAGGAATGGCATAAATTATCCCTCTTTTCTTTAACTCATCATAGGCAAGTAAAACGGTGTCTCTAGACAAAGAGAATTCTAAACGCACTTTATTTACTGATGGAAGTCTGTCTCCTTTTTGTAATAATTCTTGTTGTAGAGCTACTTCAATAGAGGTTATAATTTGCTGATATTTAGGAATGCCTTTATTGTTTTGAATGCTGATTAGTTTCATGTAAAAAGTGTTTTTCAAATCGCAATATACAAAAACTGGTAGGTACTGGTATGTAATGCTTAACAATTATTTTACTTTTGGTTTTTCACATTTCATAATTTATTCATGAAAATAAAACATATATCACATTTTAATACGGTTTCTGTACTGAAATCGTTTAGTTCTATGCCTAATGGTGATGAGGTCGCTATGTGTGAACTTGTCAACAGTAAGGGAATGCAAATGACAGTGATGGGTTATGGAGCTACACTTACATCTTTAAAAGTGCCTTTAAAAAATGGTAATTTGGTTGACGTAGTTTTGGGTTTTGAAACCCTAGAGGAATATATAAAATCCTATGATTTGCCAAGTGCTCCTTATTTTGGTGCTATTGTAGGAAGGTTTGCGGGAAGGATAAGTAATGCCGAATTCAAGCTTGGTGGAATATCGTACTTGTTAAATAAAAACAATAATGGAAATTCGTTACACGGCGGCAGTATTGGTCTGAGCCAGAGAAACTGGAAACTAAAAAGTAAAAAAGAAGGTAAAAATCCATCTGTTACGTTCACCTATTGCAGTAAGTATAAGGAAGAATTTTTCCCTGGAGACGTTGTGGTTGATGTGACTTATATGCTTACCGACGAAAATGAAATGATAGTAGAGTATGTGGCACATGCATCACAAGATACTATTTTAAACCTAACGCATCACAGCTATTTTAACCTAGATGGACATCATAATTCTGTTGCTGATCAGGAGATGCGTGTTAATTCACAAAGAATATTAGAAACCACAAGTTCAGGAATTCCCACCGGTCGATTTTTGAATGTTGCTAATTGTCCTTTCGATTTTACAAATAGCAGAAATTGTCCCGCTACAATAGATACTACTTTTGTTTTAAACAAAGAAAAAGAGTATGCTGCTTCTTTGTACAGCAGCGATAAATTATTAAGAATGTCTGTTTACACTAATCAACCTGCTGTACATGTATACGTAGGCGGAAATTGTTTTGGACAAATAAAAGGGAAAGATAACGCGGCATATCACCCTAATAGTGGGATTTGTTTTGAAACTCAAAATTTCCCTGATGCTCCTAATCATGATCATTTCCCGAGTGCGATTCTCAAAAAAGGCGAGCTATATTATCATAAAACTATTTATAAATTTAAATCTTTTTGAGATGAAAAAATACTTTAAAAACTCGGCATTGCTTTCGCTTGTCATACTTGTTTTTTCTTGTTCTGATGCTGGTGACAGTAGCGCTACAGAAACTCCTGCTGCAAAACCACCTGTAGTAACAAGCGATTTTATCAAAGCCGCCGATATTTCGTATTTGCCAGAAATAGAAGCTGCGGGAGTAGTTTTTACTAACAACGGAAAAACTGAAGACATGTTGACTACTCTAAAAAGTGCTGGTTGTAATACCATTCGAATTCGTTTGTGGAAAGATCCAGCCAACGGACATTCTGGATTGACCGAGGTAAAGGCTTTGGCGCAACGCGTAAAACAAGCGGGCTTAAAAGTTTGGTTAACTGTTCACTTTTCTGACGATTGGGCTGATCCTGCGGTTCAAACCACTCCAGCTTCTTGGAAAAACTTATCTTTTACCGATTTAAAAGCTGCGGTAGTGACTTACACCACAACTATTTTGACCGAAATTAATCCAGATATTATTCAAATCGGGAACGAAATCAATACCGGATTGCTTTGGCCTCAAGGTCATTTAATCAATCAAGAAGCACAATGTATAGATTTGTTAAAAACAGCGAGTGCTACCATTCGAAGCAAAGCTCCAAGTACCAAAATTATGTTTCACTATGCAGGCGTTTCGGCTACTGACACCAACTGGTTTTTTAATAAAGTAAAAAGTATCGATTATGATTATATCGGGTTGTCGTATTATCCTCTTTGGCATGGGAAAGATATGGCTGCGGTAAAAACGACCATTGATGCCTTGGGAAAAAACTTTTCTAAAAAAGTTATCATTGCAGAAACTGCTTATCCTTTTACCTTAAGTTGGAATGACTGGACAAATAATATTATGGGTCTAGAATCACAATTAATATCTGGATTTCCTGCGACTCCCGAAGGTCAAAAAAGTTTTGTTTTGGCGATTAAAGATTTAGTGAAATCTTCTACTTACGGACAAGGTTTTGCGTATTGGGGAGGCGAATGGGTGTCTTTCAAAGGAAGTCAAGCCACCAATGGATCTACCTTCGAAAACCAAGCATTCTATGATTTTTCGAATAAAGCATTGCCTGTTTTACAAGCGTTTACCAATTAGTTATGAATACTACAGTTAGCGTTTTTCAAAGAATAGTGCTACTGCTTCTTTTTATAAGTAGTACCACTATCGCTTTGGCACAAAAGAAAAATACATCGGCTTTTGCCAAAGGAGCCGACGTGAGTTGGTTGCCGCAAATGGAAGCCACTGGTTACCGTTTTTATGATGCTGACGGAAAGCAAAAAGATTGTTTGCAATTGCTAAAAGAACGCGGGATGAACACCATTCATTTGCGTGTATTTGTCAATCCAAGTCAACACAAAGCAAGCGGTCATTGCAGTAAGGAAGAAACAGTAGCTATGGCCTTGCGCGCTCAAAAAACCAAAATGCGCATTATGATCGATTTTCATTATAGCGATACTTGGGCAGATCCCGCCAAGCAAGCCAAACCTGCTGCTTGGGCGAACTTATCGTTCGATGCGTTACAAAATAAAGTCTATGAACATACTTTTGATGTGTTGTCCGCTTTACAAAAAGCAGGTGTTACTCCAGAATGGGTTCAGGTGGGGAATGAAATTCCAGGCGGAATGCTTTGGCCTGATGGGAGCACGAACAATTGGGCTCAACTGGCGCAATTATTGAATAAAGGATACGAAGCTACCAAAGCTGTGAATGCCAAAATCAAAGTAATTGTACACGTAGATGAAGGAAACAACAACGAAAAGTTCCGTTGGTTTTTTGATAAAGCTACCGAACATCAAGTAAAGTATGAAGTTATTGGTCTGTCTTACTATCCGTTTTGGATTAAGAAAGACTATTCAGAAACCATAGCCGATTTACAAAAAAACCTAAATGATATGGCTTCTCGTTATCAGAAAGAGGTAATGGTTGTTGAAGTCGGAGGTGTTGATGAACAAGTACAAAACACCAAAGAACTCCTAGCTGCTACAATCAAAGCCGTAAGAGCTGTTCCCAATAATAAAGGCTTGGGCGTTTTGTATTGGGAACCGCAAGGAGCCAAATCTTGGAGTGGCTATGGCTTGAGTGCTTGGCAACCAGACGGAAAACCTTCACCCGCATTGGATGCATTTAAAGAATAATGAATTGGATTCAGAATAAAGACGAAATAAGTAAACCATATTTCTGAATGTTAGAAATGAGGAAACTCTACAGATTAAAATAAAAACCTTTTATGGCCTTAAATGCCTTATATGGTTCAAAAATATGTTGTATAAATGAAAAAAACACCCTCTTTTTTGTTGGTTTTTATAGCCTTCACCGCTATAGTTTTTTCTCAAGCCCGAGTGGTAAAGGTATTGGATACCCATTGGAAATTTCAAAAAGGAAATTTTGAAGACGCTTTTAAGGCCAACTTCAACGACTCGAAATGGGAATCGGTTACTGTTCCGCACGATTGGGCAATTTATGGTCCTTTTGATAAAAAAGTGGACATACAAAATGTAGCCATTATTCAAAATGGAGAAAATGTAGCTACCGAAAAAACAGGAAGAACCGGAGCCTTACCACATATTGGCACCGCGTGGTATCGTAATACTTTTACTTTGCCTAAAGATGCCAAAGGAAAAAAAGTACTACTACTTTTTGAAGGCGCTATGAGTGAACCTCAAGTGTATTTGAATGGGAAAAAAGTGGGAGAATGGGCGTATGGCTATAGTTATTTTTATTTTGATGTTTCTCAATTCATTCAAGAAGGCGCTAATACTGTAGCCGTAAAATTAACGAATAAAGAATTTGCTTCCCGTTGGTATCCTGGAGCTGGTTTGTACCGAAAAGTTAGTGTTATTATAAAAAACAATGAAAGCATTGACCAATGGGGGCAATTTATAACGACACCTTTTATTAGTGATGCCGTGGCCAAAGTGAATATTAAGACCAAAGCCTCAGGCGAAAACACGCGTTTGGTGACCACCATTTTTGATGCCGAAGGACACAAAATAAGTGCAGAGGAATCTTCCTTACGCTTCGGAAAAGAGTTTGATCAAAATTTAAAAGTAGAGAATCCAAAATTGTGGAGCCCAGAAACGCCTTATTTGTACAAAGCGGTTGCTCAATTGTATGTTGGCAATGAATTGAAAGACGAGTTTACCACCCGTTTTGGAATCCGAGAAATAAAGTATGAAGCCAATAAAGGATTTAGTCTTAATGGGAAAGTGACCAAATTCAAAGGGGTTTGTTTGCATCACGATTTGGGACCTCTTGGTGCTGCGGTAAACAAAGCCGCTTTGCGCAGGCAAATGGAGATTTTAAAAGATATGGGATGTAATGCTATTCGCAGTTCGCATAATATGCCTTCTTTCGAGCAATTGGAGTTGGCAGACGAAATGGGCTTTTTGTTTCTGGCAGAGAGTTTCGACGAATGGGTTCTACCAAAAGTAGAAAACGGTTACCATCGCTTTTTTGACGAATATGCTGAAAAAGACATAGTGAATTTGGTGCAAGCCACACGAAATCATCCTTCTATTGTGATGTGGAGTTCAGGAAATGAAGTTCCTGATCAGTGGGGAGAAGCGGGTGTAAAACGAGCCAAATGGTTACAGGAGATTTTTCATAGAGAAGACCCAACGCGTCCTGTAACCGTAGGAATGGATCAAGTAAAAGCGACTATGGAATCTGGTTTTGGAGCTTTGTTGGATATTCCAGGACTCAATTATCGCGTGCATTTGTATGATGAGGCATTCAAAAAATTCCCACAAGGATTCATTTTGGGTTCCGAAACCGCTTCAACGGTGAGCTCTAGAGGAATTTATAAATTTCCTGTGGTGCAAGAAAAAATGAAGCAGTATCCAGACTTTCAGTCTTCATCGTATGATTTGGAAGCCTGTAGTTGGTCCAATGTTCCCGATGAAGATTTCGTACTTCAGGATGATAAACCTTGGGTAATTGGTGAATTCGTTTGGACAGGATTTGATTATTTGGGCGAACCGACACCTTATGACGAAAGCTGGCCGTCTCGTAGTTCTTATTTCGGAATTAACGATTTAGCAGGCTTACCGAAAGACCGTTATTATTTGTACCGAAGCCGTTGGAACACCAAGGCAACTACGCTACACATTTTACCTCATTGGAACTGGGAAGGTCGCGAAGGCCAAACAACTCCCGTTTTTGTGTACACCAGTTATAACAGTGCTGAACTTTTTATCAATGGTAAAAGTATGGGCGTACAAACTAAAAACAAAAATACTCCGCAAAACCGTTACCGCTTGATGTGGATGGATGTAAAATATGAACCAGGAACGGTAAAAGTTGTTGCTTATGATGACAATGGAAAAGCGGCAGAAGAAAAGGAAGTCCGAACCGCTGGTCAACCGTACCAAATTGTTTTGGATGCCGACCGAAAAACGATCACAGCCGATGGCGAGGATATTTCGTTTGTGACGGTTTCTGTAGTGGATAAAAATGGAGTTCCTTGTCCAACAGCAACGAACCAGTTGAAATTTAAAGTGTCTGGAGCGGGTACGTATCGCGCCGCCTTTAATGGAGATGCTACTTCACTTGAACTATTTCATAAAGATACGATGAAATTGTTTAGCGGAAAATTGGTTGTACTGGTGAAATCGAAAACTACCGCAGGCGATATCCAATTAGAAGTTAACGGAGCTGGATTAAAGACAGGTAAATTGACTTTGGAAGCAAAGAAATAATAGATAAGCAAGAGGTATGCCTCCTTATCATATTTCAAATACAAAATTATTGCAAAGACATTAAAGCGAGTTTTTGTGATGCAACACTTTAATAATTTTAAAAATAATGAATGATTCATTAATACAAAAAACGACAACTTTTTTTCAGGATACATTTGGTAGTACGCCCGAAAAAATAGTGCTTTCTCCAGGAAGAATTAACATCATTGGAGAACACGTAGATTACAACGATGGCTATGTATTGCCTGCTGCTATAGATAAGATCATCTGCTTTGCTTTCGAAAAAAGTGATACAACTACTTCTCGAATTGTGGCTATCGATTTGAATCAAGAATTCGAAATCGATTTGTCGAAAGAGATTCAACTCAGTTCAACCGTTTGGCACAATTATATTTTAGGAGTTTTGAAACAGTTGCAAGATAATGGTTTTGATTTTAGTGGAGTCAATTGCGTATTTAGTAGCAACATTCCAGTAGGTTCTGGATTGTCGTCTTCGGCTGCTTTAGAATGTGGTTTTCTTTTTGGAATACAATCACTTTTCAATTTAGACATTAGCCAACAAAATCGCGCATTGATGAGCCAAAAGGCAGAACATTGGGTGGGAATTAATTGTGGTATTATGGACCAATTTGCTAGTGTGCATGGACTAGAAAATAAGGTTATTAAATTGGATTGCAATACCTTAGAATTTGAGTACCACAACGCTGATTTTAAAGACTATGCTTTGGTGTTGTTCGATAGTAATGTGAAGCATTCTTTGTTCACATCGGCGTATAACAAAAGAAGAGAAGAATGCGAGGAAGGTTTGGCGATTATCAAAGCTAATTTTCCTGAAATCAAAAGTTTCAGAAATTGTACCGAAACGCAATTGTTGACTTTGAAAGACAAAATTGATGCTGTTGTTTTTACACGCGTGTATTATGTAGTAAAAGAAATTGCTCGTGTGTCTAAAGCCTGTGAAGCTTTGGATGCTGGAAATATTGAGCTTTTGGGGCAATTACTTTTTGAAACACACGATGGTTTGTCTAGAGAATATGAAGTGAGCTGCCCAGAGTTGGATTATTTGGTCGAATTGGCCTTAGCCGATGAAGCCGTAATAGGTTCCCGATTGATGGGCGGTGGTTTTGGGGGTTGCACCATCAACTTGATTAAAAAAGGAAAAGAAGAAGCTGTTAAACAAAAATTCGCCCAATTGTACCAAGAAAAATGGAACATTGAGTTGAAAATTTATGATGTAAAAATCGGAAACGGTACATCATTGTATGAGCCATCATAACTTATAAAAAACTTAACGCTGATTCCACAGATTTGCACAAATTTTTAAGCACAAAATTAATCTGTGATAATTCGTGAAATCTGTGTCAAAAAACATAAAATGAATAGCATGAAAAATTTTGATATCAACGAAGATCCTCACAGGCGTTTTAATCCCTTAATCAACGAATGGGTTTTGGTTTCTCCTCACCGTTCTAAAAGACCTTGGCAAGGTCAAAAAGAAACCATCTCAGGTTTGCAATTGCCGGAGTACGACCCCGAATGTTACTTGTGCCCAGGTAATGTACGTGCCAATGGCGAAGTGAATCCTGCTTATGATTCTTGTTATGTTTTTGAAAATGATTTTGCTGCGCTAAAACAAGAACCTATTGCTTTTGAGGAAAATAATGCCCCTACTTTTTTTAAAGCAAAACCAGAACAAGGCATTTCTAGAGTGGTTTGTTTTTCACCAAGACACGATTTGACTTTACCTCAAATGGAGGTCGAGAATATAGAGAATATTGTAGCGACTTGGCAAAAAGAATACACCACTTTGGGCGCTATAGATTATATTAATCATGTTCAAATTTTTGAAAATAAAGGCAGTGTGATGGGCTGTAGTAATCCGCATCCGCACGGTCAAATATGGGCACAATCATCTTTGCCTACGCAAGTTGAAAAAACACATAATAGCTTGAAGCAGTATTATGAGCAACAAGGTCGAACCTTATTACAAGATTATGTTCAGGAAGAATTGAAGGTGCAAGAGCGCATCGTTATCGAGAATGAGCATTTTGTAGCCTTGGTGCCTTTTTGGGCCATTTGGCCTTACGAAACGATGATTGTGAGTAAACGTAGCGTGTCCAAAATCACTGATTTTACTTCAGCTGAGGTTACAGATTTTGCTGTTATTTTAAAACAATTAACCACCAAATACGATAATCTTTTCGAAACCTCATTTCCGTATTCTTCAGGGATTCATCAAGCACCGACAGATGGAGAGGAACATCCAGCATGGCATTTTCACATGCATTTTTATCCGCCGTTGTTGCGCTCTGCCTCAGTTAAGAAGTTTATGGTAGGCTACGAAATGATGGGTGAGTCTCAGCGTGATATTACCCCAGAGAAAAGTGCTCAGGTATTACAAAGTCAATCAATTGTTCATTATAAAGCCATTATTAAAAACTAAATTTTTAACCCATGCAAACGTTAGCAACCCAAGATTACATAGTCTTTTTATGTTATTTCATCCTGATTGTAGGGTATGGAATTTGGATTTATAAAAAGAAAAAGAAAAAAGAAACCAGCAGTAAGGATTATTTCTTAGCCGAGGGATCACTCACTTGGTGGGCCATTGGTGCATCATTAATAGCCAGTAATATTAGTGCGGAGCAATTTATAGGAATGAGTGGTAGCGGTTTCAAGATGGGGCTAGCTATTGCTACTTACGAGTGGATGGCGGCTTTTACGTTGATTATTGTTGCTGTTTTCTTTATTCCAGTGTATTTGAAAAACAAAATTTTCACAATGCCTCAGTATTTGAATCAAAGGTATAATAGCAATGTTGCCATGATTATGGCCGTATTTTGGTTGCTATTGTATGTTTTAGTCAATCTTACCTCAATATTGTATTTAGGAGCTTTGGCAATTAGTAGCATTTCTGGTCTTGATATTACTTTGTGTATGATTTTCTTAGCCTTTTTTGCAGTAATGATCACATTGGGCGGCATGAAGGTGATTGGATATACAGATGTGATTCAAGTTTTCTTCTTGATATTAGGAGGATTGGTAACTACTTATTTAGCCTTGAATTTAGTTGCCGAAGAGTTTGGTACAACAGGAGTTATTAATGGTTTTAACCTTATGACTACCGAGGCAAACGACCATTTTCATATGATTTTTAAAAAAACGAACCCTAATTATATGGATTTACCAGGTCTATCTGTTTTGATTGGAGGAATGTTGATCATTAATCTTAATTATTGGGGTTGTAACCAATACATCACGCAACGTGCATTAGGAGCTGATCTTAAAACGGCTCGAAACGGAATTTTATTTGCTGCGTTCTTGAAATTGTTAATGCCAATAATTGTTGTATTACCCGGAATAGCAGCTTTTGTATTGTATCAAAATGGGCATTTTGGAACCGAAATGCTTCAAGATGGTACCGTAAATCCAGATCGTGCTTATCCTGTGTTGTTAAATTTGTTGCCAGTAGGTTTAAAAGGACTTTCTTTTGCTGCACTAACAGCTGCAATTGTAGCTTCGTTAGCTGGAAAAGCGAATAGTATTGCGACTATTTTTACATTAGATATTTACAAAACCAAATTAAACGTTGATGCCGATGAGAAGAAACTTGTTAGCATTGGTAAAAAAGCAATTGTAGTTGCTATGTTAATTGCGGTTGTGGTAGCACCTTTTCTAGGAATTGATAAAAAAGGAGGATTTCAATATATTCAAGAGTATACAGGTTTTGTGAGTCCTGGAGTTTTTGCCATGTTTATTCTTGGTTTCTTCTGGAAGAAAACAACCTCGAATGCTGCTTTGTTTGCTACTATTGGAGGTTTCTTACTGTCGCTTGCTTTCAAATTTATGCCAGCAGTTGTTGATTTGTCATTTTTACATTCAACGGGATTTGCGGTTCCAAATGCAGATGGTGTTTTTGAAATTCCTTTTATTGACCGTATGGGATTTGTGTTCTTGATTTGTATCGTTGGGATGTACGCCATAAGCATGTATGAAACTGCGCGCGGAGTTAAAACAAATGGTTTAGAAATAGATCGTACCATGTTTAAAATGTCACCTGGTTTTATAGTTGGGATGTTGGTTGTATTATCAATGATTGCAGCGTTTTATACTATTTTTTGGTAAGCGATAACCTCCTCTGAATTTTAAAAAGTTATCTTCAGAGCAGGGTTTTCATATCTTGATGAGGTTCATTTTGATTAATAAGTTAGATCTAATGAACTTCATTTGAAATTACCTTGCAATTTGGTACTGATTCTAAATCAAAAAAAAAGCTTTCGATTTACTCGAAAGCTTTTTTTTAACCTTTATAAAAACGAATTAATTGTTAACTAGGGCGTCTTGTTTCCAAGTTTTAACAGATGCAATTCTACTGTTTGAATATTCTACTTCGTTTAGTTTGTTTCCATTCCAAAAAAGCCATTTTCCAATTTTTTCTCCATTTGCATAAGTAGCAACACTAAGCTTGTTTCCGTTTTCATCAAATGAAGTCCAAATTCCTTCTAGTTTTCCGTTTTTGAAAAATCCTTCTTGTTGAACTTTTCCATTTTCAAAGTAGTAAGTTGTTTTTACTAATTCTCCAATGGCTTCTAGTTTTGGATTACTTTCTTGAGCTGATGCGATTCCTGTAAACAGTAATACGGCAAAGATGATATATTTTTTCATGATGTGGGGGTTTTAAAATTCATATTAACTTAACAAAGATAAAAAGTATTTTACAATAAAAAAACTTTATGTTAACAATTTGGTAACATTGAACTAAAATTTAACATTTGAACTCAAAAGGTTTAAAAATCCTATTGCTAAAAATTCTTATTTCACAATTCATTATTCATAATTAGTCCTAAATTTGCACACAAGTCTAAGGACAAAACAAACTAAAATTTTGAAGATGTATAGAAGTCATAATTGTGGCGAGTTAAATGCCTCGCATACTGGTAATAATGTAACTCTTGCGGGTTGGGTTCAAAAATCACGTGATAAAGGGTTTATGAATTGGGTCGATTTAAGAGACCGTTATGGAATAACACAATTAATTTTTGACGAAAGTCGTACTGAAAAATCTGTTTTTGAATTAGCAAAAACTCTTGGCCGTGAATTTGTAATTCAGGTTAAAGGAACTGTTATTGAGCGTGAAGCTAAGAATAAAAATATCCCTACTGGTGAAATAGAAATTCTTGTAACCGAATTAACAATTCTAAATGCAGCCTTAACACCTCCTTTCACTATTGAAGATGAAACGGATGGTGGAGAAGACATTCGTATGAAGTACCGTTACCTTGACATCAGACGTAATCCTGTAAAAAACAGCTTGCTTTTTCGTCACAAAGTAGCTATGGAAGTGCGTAAGTATCTTTCGGATTTAGATTTTTGTGAAGTAGAAACACCTTATTTAATCAAGTCTACGCCAGAAGGAGCTAGAGATTTTGTAGTGCCTTCTCGTATGAACGAAGGACAGTTTTATGCTTTGCCACAATCTCCGCAAACGTTCAAGCAGTTGTTAATGGTGGGAGGTATGGATAAATATTTTCAAATTGTAAAATGTTTCCGTGACGAGGACCTGCGTGCAGACAGACAACCTGAGTTTACACAAATTGATTGTGAGATGGCATTTGTAGAACAAGAAGATATTTTAAATGTCTTTGAAGGATTAACACGTCATTTGCTAAAAGAAATAAAAGGTGTTGAGGTTGAAAAATTCCCAAGAATCACCTATGAATATGCCATGAAAACGTACGGGAATGACAAGCCAGACATCCGTTTTGGGATGCAGTTTGGCGAGTTGAATCAATACGCGCAACATAAAGAGTTCCCAGTTTTTAACGCTGCCGAATTGGTGGTGGGAATTGCAGTGCCGGGAGCCGGAAATTATACACGTAAAGAAATTGATGCATTAATTGACTGGGTAAAACGTCCGCAAGTAGGAGCTAGTGGTATGGTTTATGTTAAATGCAATGATGACGGAACTTACAAATCATCAGTAGATAAGTTTTATGATCAAGAAGATTTGTCTCAATGGGCCAAAATTACTGACGCAAAACCAGGAGATATGATCTTTGTATTATCAGGTCCAGCAGATAAAACAAGAACACAATTATCAGCTTTGCGTATGGAGCTTGCTACACGTCTTGGATTGCGTAAACCAGATGAATTTGCTCCGCTTTGGGTAGTTGATTTTCCTTTGTTAGAATTTGATGAGGAAAGTGGTCGTTACCATGCTATGCACCATCCGTTTACATCACCAAAACCAGAGGATATGCACTTGCTAGAAACTGATCCTGGAAAAGTTCGTGCTAATGCATATGATATGGTTTTGAATGGTAACGAAATAGGTGGTGGATCTATCCGTATTCACGACAAAGCTACGCAGCAGTTAATGTTTAAGTATTTAGGTTTTACCGAGGAAGAAGCTAAGGCGCAATTTGGTTTCTTAATGGATGCATTTCAATTTGGAGCTCCACCACACGGAGGTTTGGCTTTTGGATTGGATCGTTTAGTAGCAATTCTTGGAGGGCAAGAAACTATACGAGATTTCATCGCATTTCCTAAGAATAATTCGGGAAGAGATGTCATGATTGATGCGCCATCGGTTATTGATGATTCACAGTTAAAAGAATTACATATAAAATTAGCGTAGCTTCATGCGGTCTTAAGATTGTTAGAAAACGTTGAATATCAATATTTTTACAAAATAAAAACATAAGAACGCATTTCGTATTGTATTAAATATTACATTTGCTACATTATAAATTATTATTACAATTACAATGCGTACAGGTACAGTAAAATTTTTCAATGAGTCTAAAGGTTACGGATTCATTACAGACGAAGAAACAGGAAAAGACATTTTCGTTCACGCTTCAGGAATCAACGCGGAAGAATTGCGCGAAGGTGACAGAGTTAGCTATGAAGAAGAAGAAGGAAGAAAAGGAAAAGTTGCTGCGAAAGTAGCAGTGATCTAAGCATAAAAATATTTTTTTTTGCCTACGAAAGTTTAAAACGTCCCGAGAATATCGGGACGTTTTTTTTATGGGATAAAGTACTAATAATGAAAATTTCAAGATATAAGGTGTTGACTTTAGTTTTGAATTTTCTTCTCAGCTTTCACATAGAATAAATGAATACTCCTTATTTATAATTAATAAAAATTGCAAATTTACAACGATGTAGTTCGCATGTATTTTAAAAAAATTATTGTTATTTAATAATTTGAAAGTTATCTTTGTTGCTTATTCTCATACATAAAAATCATAATATGCAATCAGATCAATTAAATTACATTCCTATTCTAATGCAGTTCCTTTTAGCTGTAGGTTTTGTTGTAGGAACTATTATAGTTTCTGGAAAATTAGGTCCTAAAAGATCGTCTGAGGTTAAAGATAAAAATTTCGAATGTGGTATTGAATCTGTTGGAAATGCTAGGATTCCGTTTTCAGTTAAATATTTCCTTGTAGCCATCCTTTTTGTTTTGTTTGATGTAGAAGTTATTTTCTTGTATCCATGGGCAATCAACTTTAAAGAATTGGGAATGGAAGGAATGGTGAAGATGATCATTTTCATGATGTTGCTTCTAGTTGGTTTTTTCTACATCATAAAGAAGAAAGCCCTAGAGTGGGAATAAAGATTAATTAGGAATTAGAAATAACGAATTATATAGATTTCAATTTCTAAAGTATTATAAAAGAATGTTTTTAAAATTTAAATTATGAACTCATACTTCATAATTCATAATTCATAATTTTACAAAGATGAGTAATTCAAATGTAAGTATGGTTGCCCCTCCAGAAGGTGTTGTTGGTGAAGGGTTTTTTGCTACAAAACTTAATGATGTAGTAGGCTTAGCTAGAGCAAATTCACTTTGGCCGTTGCCATTTGCTACTTCTTGCTGTGGTATAGAGTTTATGGCAACAATGGCATCGCATTATGATTTAGCACGTTTTGGATCAGAGCGAGTGAGTTTTTCTCCACGTCAAGCTGATATGTTGCTTGTTATGGGAACAATATCAAAGAAAATGGCTCCTATATTGCGTCAAGTTTATGAACAAATGTCAGAGCCTCGTTGGGTAATTGCAGTTGGAGCTTGTGCATCATCAGGTGGAATTTTTGATACCTATTCTGTTTTACAAGGAATTGATAAAGTAATTCCTGTAGATGTTTATGTTCCTGGATGTCCTCCAAGACCAGAACAAATTGTTGATGGAGTAATGAGATTGCAAGAATTGGTAAAAACAGAATCTGTAAGAAGAAGAAGTTCTCCTGAATACCAAGAATTATTAGCTTCCTATAATATCAAATAAATAATGGCGCTAGAAACGATACAAATACAAGAAAAATTAGTCGAAACTTTTCAAGAGGCTGTTTTTGAATTCAAACAAGAAAAAGATATTTTTTCATTTGAAGTAAATGCTGAAACGATAACAGCCGTTATTTTATTTTTAAAAAACGATCCTACATTACGTTTTCATTTTTTAACTGATTTATGCGGAATCCATTATCCTGATAATGATGAGGATCATCAGTTTGCCGTTGTGTACCATTTGCACAATTGGTATGAAAATAAAAGAATCAGAATCAAAGCGTATCTTAACGGGGAGAAGCCAGAAATTAAAACGATTTCAAACATTTTTTTAAGTTCTAACTGGATGGAAAGAGAAACTTATGATTTTTACGGAATCAATTTCATAGGACATCCACAGTTGAAACGAATTTTGAATATGGATGAAATGATTTCATTCCCTATGCGAAAAGAGTTTCCAATGGAAGATAGCGGAAGAACAGATAAAGACGATCGTTTCTTTGGAAGAACAACCGACAATTATTAAAAAAGCACACTTTTATAATTTTTCACATTAAATAAATGTCAGAACTATTATTACCACCAGAGCATCGTTATGCCAAAAGAATTGCGGAACAGTTAAATGAAGATGGTAGCGAACTTTCGATTCTAAATTTAGGTCCTACGCACCCTGCAACACACGGTATTTTTCAAAATATCTTGTTGATGGATGGAGAACGCATTCTTGAAGCTGAGCCAACAATTGGATACATTCACAGAGCGTTTGAAAAAATTGCTGAAAACCGACCTTTTTATCAAATCACTCCATTAACGGATAGAATGAATTACTGTTCATCTCCTATAAATAACATGGGTTGGTGGATGACTCTTGAAAAATTACTTGATATTGAAGTGCCAAAAAGAGCGCAATATTTAAGAGTTATTGTCATGGAATTAGCTAGAATTACCGATCATATTATTTGTAACTCGATCTTAGGAGTTGATACTGGAGCTTATACAGGTTTCTTATATGTTTTTCAATTTAGAGAAAAAGTATATGAAATCTACGAAGAAATTTGTGGTGCTCGTTTGACAACTAACATGGGTAGAATTGGTGGTTTTGAAAGAGACTGGCCAGAAGAAGCTTTTAGAAAACTAGATGTTTTTTTAGAAGAATTCCCTGTGGCTTGGAAAGAGTTTGAAAATTTATTTGAAAGAAACAGAATCTTTATTGATAGAACTGTTAATGTAGGAGCTATAACTGCAGAGCAAGCAATGGCTTATGGCTTTACAGGTCCTAATTTACGTGCTGCAGGAGTTGATTATGACGTGCGAGTAGCGCAACCTTATTCTTCATACGAAGATTTTGATTTTATTGTACCAGTAGGAAAATCAGGTGATACATATGATCGTTTTTGCGTGCGTAATGCAGAGGTTTGGGAGAGTTTAAGTATTATTCGTCAAGCTTTAGAAAAAATGCCTGCTGGAAATGAATACCATGCAGATGTTCCTGATTACTACCTTCCTCCAAAAGAAGATGTGTACACTAATATGGAGTCTTTAATTTATCACTTCAAAATTGTAATGGGAGAAGTTCCTGTTCCTGTTGCCGAGATTTACCATCCAGTAGAAGGCGGTAATGGTGAGGTAGGTTTCTATTTAGTAACTGATGGAAGTAGAACACCTTATAGACTGCATTTCCGTAGACCTTGCTTTATATATTATCAAGCGTATCCAGAAATGATTAAAGGGTCGTTACTTTCTGACGCGATTGTTATTTTGTCGAGTTTGAATGTAATCGCTGGAGAATTAGACGCTTAAAAACAATTAAAAATTGAGAATTAAAAAATAAAAAATTAATTCGATAGAATAAATCTTTATGGACTTTGTGCCTTCTTTGTGCACTTTGCGGTTAAAAGAAATAAAAATGGAAAGAACACAGTACAAACAAGAAATAAATATGACCGAAGCATTGATGAATCGCATCAATGAATTAATCAGTCATTATCCTGAAGGCAAACAAAAATCAGCTTTGTTACCCGTATTGCATGAGGTACAAGATGCTCACAATGATTGGTTGAGTATTGAATTGCAAGACAAGGTTGCCGAGATACTAGCGATTAAGCCAGTTGAGGTTTATGAGGTTGTGTCGTTTTATACCATGTTTAATAGAAGACCTGTAGGGAAATACATGTTTGAGTTTTGTCAAACTTCCCCATGTTGTTTGAATGGAGTAGAGGACTTGATGGATTATACTTGTAACAAACTTGGTGTAAAAGTAGGGGAACCTACTCAAGACGGTCTTTTTGAAGTTAGAGGAGTGGAATGTTTAGGTGCTTGTGGATATGCCCCTATGATGCAATTGGGTGATTTTTATAAAGAACATTTGACCAAAGACAAAGTAGATCAGTTAATTGAAGATTGCAAGAACAATACAATAATGCTACACGATAAATAATATGTCACAGAAAATATTATTAGATAAAGTAAATATTCCAGGAATTAAGACCTATGAAGTATATCGTGCCAATGGAGGATATGCATCAGTTGAGAAAGCCTTGAAGAGTTTAACACCAGATGAAGTTGTAGAAGAGGTGAAAACATCTGGACTACGTGGTCGAGGTGGAGCTGGGTTTCCTGCTGGAATGAAATGGAGTTTTATCGACAAAAAATCAGGAAAGCCAAGACATTTAGTTTGTAATGCGGATGAGTCTGAACCGGGAACTTTCAAAGATCGCTATTTGATGGAATACATTCCGCATTTATTGATCGAAGGGATGATCACTTCAAGCTATGCATTGGGAGCAAATCTATCATACATCTACATTCGTGGAGAATACATGTGGGTTTATAAAATATTAGAGCGAGCCATTGCCGAAGCTAAAGCAGCAGGCTGGTTAGGGAAAAATATTTTGGGTTCAGGCTATGATCTAGATTTATATGTACAAATAGGTGGTGGTGCATACATTTGTGGTGAAGAAACGGCACTTATTGAATCATTAGAAGGAAAAAGAGGAAATCCTCGAATCAAGCCGCCATTTCCTGCAATTTCAGGACTTTGGGCAAACCCAACGGTTGTAAATAATGTAGAAACTATTGCAGCTGTGCCTTGGATAATAAACAATTCAGGTGCAGACTATGCCAAGATTGGAATAGGAAGATCAACAGGGACCAAATTAATTTCGGCTTCGGGACATATTAAAAATCCTGGTGTTTATGAAATTGAATTGGGTTTAAGTGTTTACGAATTCATGAATTCTGACGAGTATTTAGGTGGAATGAGTTCAGACAGACCTTTGAAAGCTTTTGTACCTGGAGGAAGTTCAGTTCCGGTTTTGCCTGCTGATTTGATTTATAAAACTGCTAATGGCGAGGATCGTTTAATGACCTATGAATCACTTAGCGATGGAGGTTTTGCAACAGGATCTATGTTAGGTTCAGGTGGATTTATAGTTTACAATGATACGGCATGTATCGTTCGTAATACTTGGAATTTCTCTCGTTTTTACCACCATGAAAGTTGTGGACAATGTTCTCCTTGTCGTGAAGGAACGGGATGGATGGAAAAGGTATTGCATAGAATAGAGAACGGCCACGGTCGTGAAGAAGATATCGAATTGCTATTGAGTATTCAAAGTAAAATAGAAGGAAATACAATATGTCCGCTAGGTGATGCGGCTGCTTGGCCAGTAGCAGCAGCAATTCGTCACTTTAGAGATGAGTTTGAATACCACATTCGTTTCCCAGAAAAAATAAAAAATAGAGATCATTTTGTTGCGGAGCCTTTTTCAAGTGTAAAACATTTAGTAGCGAAGCAAACAGTATAATTCGTTTCAGGTTGCAGTTTTAGGTAAATTAACTTGAAACATGAAACTTTAAACGTGAAACTAATATAGAAATGAAAGTAACCATAGACGGTCAAAGCATAGAAGTAGAACCAGGAACAACAATCCTGCAGGCAGCACGTATGATAGGTGGAGAAGTAGTTCCGCCAGCGATGTGCTATTATTCTAAACTAAAAGGAAGCGGTGGAAAATGCCGTTGTTGTTTAGTAGAAGTTGCAAAAGGAAGTGAAGCTGATCCTAGACCAATGCCTAAATTAATGGCATCATGTGTAACAGGTTGTATGGACGGAATGGAAGTGAATAGTAAATCATCTCCACGTGTACAAGAAGCCAGAAAATCAGTAACAGAGTTTTTGTTGATTAATCACCCATTAGATTGTCCGGTTTGTGATCAAGCTGGAGAATGTGATTTGCAAAACTTAAGCTTTGAACACGGAAAATCAGAATCGAGATTCATTGAAGAAAAAAGAACATTTGAACCAGAAGACATTGGTCCAAATATTCAATTACACATGAACCGTTGTATTCTTTGCTACCGTTGTGTGATGGTTGCTGATCAATTGACAGACAACCGTGTACATGGAGTTATGGATAGAGGGGATCATTCTAATATTTCAACCTGTATATCAAAAGCGGTTGATAATGAGTTTTCTGGAAACATGATCGATGTGTGCCCAGTTGGAGCTTTAACAGACAAAACGTTTAGATTCAAATCTAGAGTTTGGTTTAGTAAGCCATACAATGCACATAGAGATTGTCCTACCTGCTCTGGAAAAACTACAGTTTGGATGTTTGGTGACGAAATCCAACGTGTTACAGGAAGAAAAGATGAATACCATGAAGTTGAAGAATTTATTTGTAACGGATGTCGTTTTGATCACAAAGACTTAAAAGATTGGACTATTGAAGGACCAAGAGCTTTTGAAAAAGACTCGGTAATCAACCAAAATAAATACAACAGAAAGTTACAGAAAGTTGAAATTGCTACTGAAGAAACTATTTTAAAAGGTAGAGAAACGGATCGTAAAAAAATCAGTATGGCGCAAATTCCATTGACACAAGAAGATATTATGAATCAAAAAAGCTTGGGTAATAATGGATAGCGTATTTATCATAGAAAAAAGTGTTGTTATACTTGTTGTTTTTGCTTTAACAATGTTAATGGCCATGTACTCAACATGGGCAGAACGTAAAGTAGCTGCTTGGCTTCAAGACCGTGTGGGTCCGAATAGAGCAGGGCCTTTTGGTCTTTTTCAGCCACTTGCAGATGGTTTAAAATTATTTTCAAAGGAAGAATTTGAACCTAATACTCCCAACCGATTTTTGTTTTTTGTAGGTCCAGCTATTGCCATGAGTACTGCTTTAATGACCAGTGCGGTAATTCCTTGGGGAGATAGATTGCATTTATTTGGTAGAGATATTTTACTTCAAGCAACTGATTTAAATATTGGGTTGTTATACTTTTTTGGAGTAGTATCAGTGGGTGTTTACGGAATCATGATTGGTGGATGGGCATCTAACAATAAGTTCTCTTTGATGGGAGCTGTTCGTGCTGCATCGCAAATGGTTTCGTATGAAGTAGCCATGGGACTTTCTATGATTGCTTTATTAATGATGACAGGTACTTTAAGTTTAAGAGAGATATCTGCGCAACAAGCAGGAATGAACTGGAATGTATTTTACCAGCCTTTATCATTTGTTATTTTCTTGATTTGTGCTTTTGCTGAAACAAACAGAACTCCATTTGACTTAGCAGAATGCGAAAGTGAGCTTATTGGTGGGTATCACACGGAGTATTCCTCTATGAAAATGGGTTTTTATTTATTTGCAGAATATGCTAATATGTTCATTTCTTCGACTATTTTAGCGGTCTTGTTTTTTGGAGGGTACAACTATCCAGGAATGAGTTGGGTTGTGGAGAATTGGGGTGTAAATATTGGAAATATATTAGGTTTTGCTGCATTATTTGTAAAACTATGTGGTTTTATCTTTTTCTACATGTGGGTAAGATGGACTATTCCAAGATTTAGATACGATCAATTAATGAATTTAGGATGGAGAATATTAATTCCGCTATCGATCATTAATATTATGATTACTGGAATTGTAATTTTGAGAGCAGATATTGCTGCTTATTTAGGATTTTAATTAGTACCGAAAAGCCCTAGCCCTGATAGTAGTGGAAATCCTTTTTGTTTTTTCTTTAAAAACAAAAAGATTGAAACGAATAGCAGGATTAGCTTCAAATAAAAATAAAAAATGTCAATAGAAAGTATATCCTTATCGGGAAGAAAAAAGTTAGTCTCTAACAAAGAGATGACTTTTTGGGAAAGAATGTATCTTGTAGCGATTATCAAGGGATTGATAATTACAATCCAGCATTTATTTACTAGAAAAGTTACCATTCAGTACCCTGAGCAAGTACGAAAAATGAGTCCGGTGTATCGTGGACAGCACATGTTGAAACGAGATGAGCAAGGTAGAGAAAATTGTACAGCATGTGGTTTGTGTGCTCTTTCTTGTCCTGCTGAAGCTATTACGATGAAAGCTGAGGAAAGAAAAGCGGATGAAAAACACTTATACCGTGAGGAAAAATATGCTTCGATATATGAAATCAATATGTTGCGTTGCATTTTTTGCGGGTTGTGCGAAGAGGCTTGTCCGAAAGACGCAATTTACCTAACCACATCTAAAGTTCTTGTTCCGGCTAGTTATGAGAGAGAAGATTTTATCTTTGGTAAAGATAAACTAGTGATGCCGCTTGAAATGGCAATTCAAAATGCTCAACTAAAAAACGCAAACTAATGTCTACAGTACTTATAATTTTTTGTGTATTGGCTGCTATCACTTTAGCAACTGCTTTTTTAACCATCTTTAGTAGAAACCCAATTCACAGTGCTATTTATTTAGTGATTTGTTTCTTTTCTATTGCAGGTCATTATTTGTTATTAAACTCGCAATTCTTGGCCATTGTTCACGTCATTGTATATTCAGGAGCTATCATGATTTTGTTTTTATTTACGATCATGTTGATGAATCTGAACGAGGAAAAAGAAGTTCACCGACCAAGAATTACACGATTGGGAGCGATAGTTTCTTTTTGTTTGATTTGTTTAGTATTGATTGCGATTTTTATCAATTCAAAACCTATTGTTGGGGAGTATGTAACTACGGGTGAGGATTATCAATCTATAAAAGTATTGGGTAAAATACTCTTGAATGAATATATGGTTCCGTTTGAATTTGCTTCTATATTACTATTAGTTGCGATGATAGGAACTGTGTTATTGTCTAAAAAAGAAAAATTGCAAAAATAAAATGAATAATATTTTAAACCACATTGGTATAGAAAACTATATTTTCCTGAGCGTAATACTTTTTTGTATTGGTGTTTTTGGAGTTTTGTACAGACGAAATGCTATCATTGTATTTATGTCAATTGAAATTATGTTGAATGCCGTTAACTTGTTATTTGTTGCTTTTTCAACGTACCATCAAGATGCGCAAGGACAGGTTTTTGTGTTTTTCTCTATGGCAGTTGCTGCAGCAGAAGTAGCGGTAGGATTGGCCATTCTAGTTTCTATTTTTAGAAATTTAGGTTCGATTACAATTGATAATTTAAAAAACTTAAAAGGATAAATGGAAATGAATACCAATATAGCTTTAGTTTTAGTTCTCACTCCTTTTTTAGGATTTTTAATTAATGTTTTCTTTGGCAAAAGCCTAGGTAAAACAGTTTCAGGAATTGTAGGTACGCTTGCAGTTTTCATTTCTTTTATTGCTGCTTGTTTTTTCTTTGGTGCAAATGCTGCGCAGCCAAATGGCTTTCGAATTTCGCTTTTTGATTGGATTCAAATCAGTAATTTCAAAGTAGATTTCGGATTTTTATTAGATCAACTGTCTATTTTATGGTTGCTGTTTGTAACTGGAATTGGATCATTGATTCATTTGTATTCTATCAGTTACATGCATGACGATGAAAATATGCACAAGTTTTTTGCGTATTTGAATTTGTTTGTATTTTTTATGATCACACTGGTTGTAGGAAGTAATTTACTAGTCATGTTCATCGGTTGGGAAGGCGTAGGTCTTTGTTCGTATTTGCTAATTGGTTTTTGGTATAAAAACCAAGAGTATAATGATGCGGCTAAGAAAGCATTCATCATGAACCGTATTGGTGATTTAGGATTATTGATAGGTATATTCATTGTAGGTAATTTATTTTCGACACTAGATTATACCACATTAAAAACGGCAATTGCTGGAGCGACAAATCTTGATTTTTATTGGTTAACAATAGCAGGTTTTGCATTATTTATAGGTGCTTGTGGTAAGTCAGCACAAATTCCTTTGTATACGTGGTTGCCAGATGCAATGGCAGGACCAACACCAGTTTCAGCATTAATACATGCTGCTACCATGGTAACGGCTGGTATATTCATGATTACAAGGTTGAATTTTGTATTTGATTTGTTGCCAGAAGTACAACATGTTATCGCTATAGTAGGTGCTATAACAGCTCTTGTTGCTGCCACTATCGGTTTAGTTCAAAATGACATTAAAAAAGTATTGGCTTATTCTACAGTTTCGCAGTTAGGTTTGATGTTTTTAGCATTAGGTTTAGGAGCTTATGAAGTGGCTGTTTTTCACGTAATCACGCACGCTTTTTTTAAGGCTTGTTTATTCTTAGGTTCAGGATCAGTTATTCATGCATTGCACGGAGAACAAGATATGCGCAACATGGGTGGCTTGAAAAAAGCTATGCCAATTACCTTTGCAACCATGTTAATTGCTTCTTTAGCAATATCTGGAGTTCCATTATTCTCTGGTTTTTTCTCGAAAGACGAAATTTTATTGGTAGCGTTCCATCATAATATTCCGTTATGGGTTGTGGCTTCTATTGCATCTATAATGACTGCTTTTTATATGTTCCGTTTGATGTTTTTAACATTCTATAATGAGTTTAGAGGAACTGCTGAGCAAAAGCATCATCTGCATGAAAGTCCTTCATTAATTACTGCACCCTTAGTTATTTTAGCAATATTGGCTACTATTGGTGGTGTGATTAGTTTACCTGGAAACAGTTGGTTGAATCATTATTTGATTCCAATTTTACCGAAATTAGCTACCGCAGAACACCATCTTGGAACTACAGAATACATTTTAATGGCAATTGCTGTTGTTGGTGGATTGGTAGGAATAGGAATTGCTTACAGTAAATATATCAAACAAAATTCGGTTCCTACTTCAGATGAAAGTATTACCGGATTTGCAAAAGTACTTTACAACAAATATTATGTGGATGAAGGGTATGATTTCTTATTTGTGAAGCCAATTAATGTATTGTCTCGCTTTTTAAGAGATACTGTAGAAACAGGATTATCAGCAATTGTTTTCGGTTTTGGAAAAGTAACAAATGAAATCAGTTACCAAGGTAAAAAAATTCAGAGCGGAAGTATTGGATTATATCTTTTCGTTTTTGTATTAGGATTGTGTGCTATAGTATCCTACTTGTTTCTGGTTTAGTGTTAGATTATAAATTTCAGTAATATTAAATATCTTTTGAAAGTCATGATGAGTGGCTTTTGAAATCATTAAAAATTTTCAAATGAACGTATCTCTAATTTTAATTATACTTTTGATTGGTGCCTTTGCAACCTTATTAGTTGGTAATAAGTTAGCTTCAAAAGTAGCTTTGTTTTTTGGGTTAGTTTCAGCTGTAGCTTCCTTTGTGTTGCTCAATCAATATAATGCTGGTGTAAATATTAATTTTATAAGTCCATGGATTAGTAAGCCAGCGGTTTCTTTCGCTTTAACTGCAGATGGATTGTCTTTAGTGATGTTATTATTAACTACTATTTTGACACCTATTATTATTTTTTCATCATTTGGAAATCAATATCAAAACTCGAAATCTTTTTATGCATTGGTCTTGTTTATGTCCTTTGCTATGGTGGGTACTTTTTTAGCTTCAGACGGATTGCTTTATTATATCTTTTGGGAGTTGGCCTTAGTTCCTATTTATTTTATAGCTCTTATTTGGGGTAACGGTAATGCTGATGAACGTAAAAAAGCTGTTGTAAAGTTTTTCATTTATACATTAGCAGGATCTTTGTTTATGTTAGTGGCTTTTGTGTATTTGTACCAAAAAGCTGGTAGTTTTTTAATTCAAGATCTTTATGCTTTAAATTTATCTAGTGCAGAGCAATTTTGGATTTTTCTAGCCTTCTTCTTGGCTTATGCTATAAAAATTCCTTTAATACCCTTCCATACTTGGCAAGCTAATGTGTATCAAAAAGCTCCAACTGTAGGAACTATGCTTTTGTCTGGTATCATGTTAAAGATGGGTTTGTATAGTGTGATCCGTTGGCAATTACCATTAGCACCAGTAACAGCTCATGAATACAAATACTTACTTATTGGTATAGGGCTTGTAGGAGTTGTTTATGGTTCAATTGTAGCTTTAAAACAAAGAGATTTAAAAAAGTTATTAGCATATTCTTCTTTGGCACACGTTGGTTTGATTGCCTCAGGAACTTATGCCTTAAATCTTGATGGTTTTAGAGGTGCAGTATTACAAATGATTGCTCACGGTTTTGTTGTGGTAGGTTTATTTTTTGTTGCTGAAATCATTTCTAGAAGATATGAAACAAGAGTAATTTCAGAAATGGGAGGTATTCGTGCACAAGCGCCAAAATTTACTTCTTTGTTTTTAATTTTAGTTTTAGCATCAGTGGCTTTGCCTACCACGTTTAACTTTATAGGTGAGTTCACAGTTTTATATAGTTTATCAACAGTAAATATTTGGTTTGCAATTGTAGGTGGTACTACAATTATATTAGGTGCTTACTACATGTTAAAAATGTTTCAGCACGCTATGTTGGGTGAAACAAACTCTAAAGTTTTTACAGATGTTACAGCAAGTGAGACTATATCGTTGTTAATCATAGTTGGCGTTTTATTCTTTTTTGGGATGTATCCAAAACCAATTAATGATTTGATAACGCCATCATTAGAACAAATTCTTTTGTTAACGCAAAGGTATTAGTACTCAAGAAGCATAACATTTTAGATCAAAATAAAAGAAATACAAATTAATTAGGTTTAAAGGTTTTCATAAATAGGTGATTTTAAATCCCAATGCGTAAATCCTAAATCAAACAATCAACAAATGAATACATTAATAGCTATAATAGGATTAGGTGTTTTATGCCTTTTGTTCGAAATTTTTAACCTTAGAAAAGCAATTGTACCAATTTCTATATTGGGTTTATTAGCAGTTTTGGGCTTAACAGTTTCTGAGTTTAATACGGCCGAAAGTTATTACAACAATATGATTGCAGTAAGTACATTCTCCTCTGCGTTTTCATGTTTGTTTATTGTTTTGACAATTTTTTTGATCGCCTTAGGTCATAATTTTTATGAAAATCACCAATCTAAAATTTCCGATTTTATAGCCATAAAAATATTTTTATTAGCTGGTGCAGTAGCTATGGTTTCTTTTGGAAACTTAGCAATGTTCTTTTTAGGGATCGAAGTTTTATCAATTGCACTTTATATTCTAGCTGCTAGTGATCGAATGAATTTGAAAAGTAATGAAGCTGGAATGAAGTATTTCTTGATGGGGTCTTTTGCTTCTGGGATTATTCTTTTTGGAATTTGTTTAATTTATGGTGCAATGGGTAGTTTTGATGTTATTGAAATTTCTGAGCTTTCTCGTTCTGCTGAATTGCCAGTTTGGTTTCCAATAGGGATTGTTTTGTTAACTATCGGAATGCTATTTAAAGTGGCAGCTGTGCCATTTCATTTTTGGGCTCCCGATGTTTATGAGGGTTCACCAGCATTAACTACTGCCTTAATGAGTACCTTAGCAAAGGTTGTGGCTATGGCTACTTTGTATAAATTACTTTCTGTTATGAATGCTGACATGACTGAGTCATTCAAAATGATTGTGGTTGTGATTTCAATGGCGTCTATGACTGTGGGGAACATTATGGCTTTAAGGCAAACAAACGTTAAGCGTATGCTTGCTTTTTCGGGAATATCTCATGCAGGATTTATGTTAATGACCTTGTTAAGTCTTTCTACTTCTGCAGGTAGCTTGTTGTATTATGCCTCAGCATATTCTCTTGCCGGAATGGCTGCTTTTAGTGTGTTGCTATATGTTTGTAAAAATAGAGACAATGAAGATATCGTGAATTTTCACGGACTTGGTAAAACAAATCCAATACTTGCGGCCATCTTAACTGCATCTTTATTATCTATGGCGGGAATCCCTATTTTTGCAGGTTTCTTTGCAAAATTAGTGTTGTTTAGTGAAACTATTCAAGCCGGTTTCATGGCGCTAGTTATTGTAGCGGTGGTCAACTCTATTATAAGTGTGGGTTATTATTTTAAATTAATTTTAGCCATGTATACAAAAGATGCCAATGAAGAGCGCAAAGGGACACCAGTAATTATTTATGCTGTGGCAGTTATTGCTATTGTGTTGAATATTGCTCTAGGTTTATTTCCATCCTTCGTATTAGATATATTGGCTTAAGCCAAATTTACATATTCTAAAACAGAACCATCAAGAGTAATTTTGATGGTTTTTTTTATGAATGCCTTAACGTAAGCTTTGATTTTGTAGCAGACTAATTTTGTACATTTGTACATACAAGTTAATTTAAATTGTTTTGAGATTTCATTATGGAAAATAAGCTAAAAATTCAGATCTGGTCGGATATTATGTGTCCGTTTTGTTACATTGGAAAAAGAAGAATAGAAGGTGCTTTGCAGAATTTCAAGTACAAAGATGCTGTTGAAATAGAGTGGAAAAGTTTTCAGCTAGACCCAAATTTTGTAGCTTCTCCTAATGATAATTTAGTCGAGCATTTAGCTGAAAAATATAGAAAGGATGAAGTTTGGGCTCAAGACATGCTGGATAGTATGACGCAAAATGCCAAAAATTCAGGATTGGATTTTCATTTTGAAAAAGCAATCATGGCAAATTCTCAGCATGCACATCGGTTGTTGCATTTAGCCAAAAAGTTCAATTGTGCTGATGATTTAAAAGAGTTGTTGTTCAAAGCATATTTGACAGACGGATTAGATATTAATGAATTTACTGTTTTAAAAAATATAGCTTTACAAGTAGGACTCAACGTAGAAGAAATAGACGAGGTATTACACTCAAATACTTTTGCTGATGAAGTGCAAAAAAACATGCTGGAGGCTCAAAATATAGGTGTTCAAGGAGTCCCTTTTTTTGTTTTTGATGCAAAGTATGCCATATCTGGTGCACAACACGAAGAAACTTTCTTGAATACGTTAAATAAGGTATGGGAGGAAGGTTCTTTTGATTCGAATGTTATTCTTTTAAAAACTACTGATGGGGACAGTTGTGGTGTTGATGGCTGTGATTAAAATTATTTATAACCAATATTTCTTAGACTGTCTTTAATGACGGTCTTTTTTTTAAGATCCATTTAAATTGCTGTTAGTAGTAAGTATTGATAAAATTTAATTCTACAAAATAGGAATTTGTTTTGTTTGAATGAATTTAGTTTTTATTGGTTATTATATACAAGATTATTTTAAGTATTTAGTTTTGGTATAGATTTCTTTTCATCTACACTTTTGCGTCATTCATCGATTTAGAATAATTTTTTTTGAATTAAATTTTAAATTTATAAAGAGTTTTTTTTGGCTTTTCATGAATGTAGAATTGTTTTCAGTGGAATAGCTATGGCTCCATATTTTGGGTGTTTTTTATATTAATTCATGTATTTAGAGATCCATTTTTTTATTGATCAGTGTTGATTATCTATTAAAAATGCTTTTAATCTACTTTTCAT
>NZ_MTCA01000409.1:0-956 GCF_002150205.1 Flavobacterium sp. FPG59
TGTAAATACAGTTAATGCTGTGTACTATAAAATTGACAGATATGATTCTAGTACAAAAGATGAAAAATCTGTTGATCCTTCTTACGAAGCATTAAAAGAGGTGGAGTTAGCTTTGTATTTTACAAAAGAGGTTGCTGTTTTTAAGCAAATCAATAAAATAAGTTTGGCGGATGATTTGTTTAGTAAAATGGCAACAATAATTGCCGGTGGAGAACGGTATTGTAATGTTGTTACTAAGCAAAAATTGGAGCATATGGATACTATGGGAGAAGAATTTAATCTTGTTCACCCGTTCGAAGAATACACTTGGGAGATAACTTCAGAAACAAAAAAGATAACTGGCTATACGTGTTATAAAGCTATTTCACATACAAGTGAATATTCAAAGTTTAGAAAAAAAAATATATCGATTGATCCAGTTGTTTGGTTTACACCTGAAATGCCATTTTCATTTGGTCCAGCAGGTTTAGATGGCTTGCCAGGTTTGGTGTTAGAAGGAAGCATAAATGGGAGATTGTATTTTTACGCAACTAAAATAGAATTTGATATCAAAGCTGATAATATCGATTTTTCAAAACCTAAAAAAGGTAAATTTATTACCCCTGCTGAGTTTGAAGATATCTTACTGCGGGATATGAACTAATTAATTTAAACTGTAAATTCTTTAAAGATTAAGTTGTAAGTTAGTTGAAGAGAATGGTTGACGAATGAAAATATAAAAATTAGTAGTTATCATTTTAGCTGTGGTGCTTTTTAGTTGGGTTGCAATGGTGAAAACCACTTAAGGTAAAAAGACAAAACTGCCAGCCGAGAGAAATAAACTATAAAAAACACTCACAAATTAGTTATTTTTGCTATTGTTGTGTTTTTCATTTTGTAAAGTTTGCTCTCTAAATTCTATTTTTTGTAAAGTATTTAATTTGTTTAAGTTATTAAATTTATAAAGAGTATAAACT
>NZ_MTCA01000167.1:0-6653 GCF_002150205.1 Flavobacterium sp. FPG59
AGTTTAAATACAAGTTTGATAAAAAAATATTAGTTTATAATGTATAAAATGTACTTAAAGAGAATTCTAGATTTTATTCTGGCTTTATTTGGAATAGTGATATTATCTCCTGTTTTTATAGTCGTTTCTATTGGACTTTTTTTTGCCAATAACGGCAAACCTTTTTTCTTTCAGTTACGTCCCGGTAAAAATGAAAAGCTGTTTAAAATCATAAAGTTCAAAACCATGAACGACAAAAGGGATGCTGAGGGTAATTTACGCTCAGATGAACTCAGGCTTACAAAAATTGGAAGTTTTGTTCGAAAAACTTCTTTAGACGAAATACCACAATTAATCAATGTTTTAAAGGGGGATATGAGCCTTATAGGACCACGACCACTTTTACCACAATATTTACCATTGTACTCAGAAGAGCAAAAAAAGCGACACCAGATTAAACCAGGGATAACGGGTTGGGCTCAAGTAAATGGAAGAAATGCCATCAGTTGGGAACAAAAATTTGAATACGATGTCTGGTATGTGACACAGTGTTCTTTCTTATTGGATATGAAAATAGTATTAATGACAGTAAAAAAGGTTTTTGTGAAAGAAGGAATTAGTCAAGAGGGTCAAGCAACAATGGAAGTTTTTAAAGGATAGTTGACGATGGATAGTATTTATATTTTTGGTTCTAGCGGTCATGCAAAGGTTATTATTGATATAGTAATTTCTAATAATAAAACTGTCGCTGCTTTAGTAGATGATAACCCATTATCGGCCGAATTAATGAATATACCAATCATTAGCACATCACTATTTCAGTTTACCTGTGATATGTATTTTTTAATAGCTGTTGGAAATAATAGATTTAGGAAAAATATAGTTACAAAAAATAATTTTAAATATGACAATGCTATCCATAAAACAGCTTCTATTTCTAATTTTGTAAAACTAGGAATGGGAAATGTAGTAATGCCTAGTTCAGTAATAAATGCTGATAGTACAATAGGTAATCATTGTATAATTAATTCAAATTCAGTTGTTGAGCACGATTGTTTTTTGGAAGACTTTGTTCATATTTCTCCCTCAGCTGCCTTAGCAGGCAATGTTTTTGTAGGCGAAGGTGCGCAGGTTGGAATTGGAGCTTGTGTAAAGCAAGGAATAAAAATTGGTAGATGGTCAACTATAGGTGCAGGATCAGTTATTTTAAATGATGTCCCAGATTATGCCGTAGTAGTGGGAAATCCAGGGAGGTTAATAAAGTACAATTCTAATGCTGATGAAACGAATCTTTGATTTGTTGTTTTCTATAGTAGGGCTTCTATTTTTGGGTTGGATGATTTTGTTTGTTTTGCTTATAGCCTCAATGGATACTCGTTCTTTTGGTATTTTTACGCAAACTCGAATCGGGCAAAACGGAAATAAATTTAAGATTTTCAAAATAAAATCAATGCTTGATGGCAATAAGTCCATTTCAAAGTGGGGTAGCTTTTTAAGAAAAAGTAAACTGGATGAACTACCTCAATTATTTAACATCCTTCTTGGCGACATGAGTTTTGTGGGGCCAAGACCAGACGTAGTTGGTTATTACAACAGCTTGCAAGGAGAAGAGCGACTGATTTTAAAGTTAAAACCAGGCTTGACGAGTGAGGCATCCTTAAAATATTTTGACGAGGAATTTCTTTTACAACAACAAGAAAACCCAAAGGGATACAACGACACCGTTTTTTTTCCAGATAAAGTAAAACTCAATTTAGACTATTATTACAACCATTCATTACTTGGCGATATAAAGATTATTTTAAAAACATTATTGAGATACGTACAATGAACAATCATAAAATATGGCTTTCTTCACCGCACATGGGCGGAAGTGAGCAAAACTATGTAAACGAAGCATTTGATACTAACTGGGTGGCTCCTTTGGGACCTAATGTAAACGGTTTAGAACAGGATTTAGAGTCTTATTTAGGACAAGATGCTGCAGTTGGAGCACTTAGTTCGGGAACGGCGGCTATTCATTTAGGATTAGTTTTGTTAGGGGTTCAAGCAGGAGATGTGGTGTTGTGCCAAAGCATGACATTTTCGGCATCCGCAAATCCTATTTTGTATCAAGGCGCTATTCCAGTTTTTATAGATAGTGAATCACAAACTTGGAATTTATGCCCTATTGCTCTAGAACAAGCTATTGTTAGTGAAATAGCCAAAGGCAAAAAACCAAAAGTGATAATTGCCGTGCACTTGTATGGGGTTCCATATCAAATAGAAACGATACGAGCTATAGCTGATGCTTACCAAATCCCGATTTTAGAGGATAGTGCAGAAGCTTTAGGTAGTTCTTACAAAGGACAAAAATGCGGTACTTTTGGAGATATTGGTGTGTTGTCTTTTAACGGTAATAAAATTATCACAACATCGGGTGGTGGTGCTATTGTTACTCCTACCGCAGCCTTAAAACAAAAAGCCCTTTTCTATGCGACCCAATCTAGAGATGACGCACCTCATTATCAGCATAGCGCTATTGGGTACAACTACCGTATGAGTAATATTTGTGCCGGAATTGGAAGAGGACAAATGGAAGTATTGGATGGTCATGTGGCGCTGCGTAGAAAAATGAATGCTTTTTATCAGGATGTGTTTAGTGATATCGCAGCAGTAAGTGTTTTTACAGTGCCTAGCAGTGATTATTTCGCAAATTACTGGCTGAGTGCCATTGTGGTGGAACCAAATTTAGAAAAGGGAATTCATAGAGAAGCTTTGCGATTGGCATTTGAAGCTGCTAATATTGAATGCCGACCTCTATGGAAACCAATGCATTTACAGCCTATTTTTCAACAATATGCGTATTATGGAAGCAACATTGCTGAAACCTTATTTGAAAATGGATTATGCCTCCCTTCGGGATCCAATCTTACGGATGATGAAAGAGATAGGATTTCTGCAGTTATACAAGAATTTTTTAACAAGCATGATTAATATGAATTGTATATTTCATTATAAAATTTTCTCATTTATACTACTATGAATATAGAACAAACTTTTATAAAAGATCTAATACTGATTTCCCCAAGTGTTTTTGAAGACTCAAGGGGGTATTTTTTTGAGGCATACAGTAAAAATAGATTTTATGATTTAGGCATAGATATTGATTTTGTACAAGATAATCAGTCTTTTTCACAAAAAGGGACTTTGAGAGGATTGCATTATCAAAATCCACCTTATGCACAAACCAAGTTGGTGCGGGTGTTGCAAGGGGAGATTATGGATGTAGCAGTTGATTTGAGAAAAGATTCGCCTACTTACGGTAAGCATTTTGGTATCGTGTTATCTGCCGATAACAAAAAACAATTGTTGATTCCTCAAGGATTCGCCCATGGTTTTTCTGTTTTGAGTGAGACGGCAGTGGTGTTGTATAAATGCGATCAGTTTTACCATAAAGAAACTGAGGGAGGGATTCGTTTTGATGATCCAATTCTAGCGATTGATTGGGCAATGGATTTAAAGACTGCCGTAGTATCAGATAAAGATCTTAATTTACCGGATTTTATTCATTGTAACAACCAGTTTTAATGACAAAAATACTTGTAACAGGAGCCACCGGACAATTGGGGTCAGAGATAAAAGTATTGTCTAAGAATTATTCTAATTATGAATGGATTTTTGCTAATAGAATACAAGTTTCATTGGATGATTTGTCAGTATTGAGGAATCAATTATCAGGTATTCAACCAAGTATTATATTGAATTGTGGTGCTTATACTGCGGTGGATAAAGCGGAATCTGAACCTGAGTTAGCCGATATTGTTAATCATCAAGCGGTTCAAGTAATTGCCCAATATGCGTTTGATAATCAAATTAAACTACTTCATATTTCTACGGATTATGTTTTTGAAGGAACATCATCTGTGGCATTGACAGAAGATGCCCAGACGCAACCGATTAGTGTTTATGGTGCAACTAAAAGAGCGGGAGAGATTGCTTGTTTGGAGGAAAACCCATTGAGTGTGATCATAAGAACTTCATGGGTTTACAGTAGATTTGGTAATAATTTTGTGAAAACAATGAATCGTTTGTTACAGGAACGTGCTACCATAAGTGTGGTAAATGACCAAATAGGTTCTCCTACTTATGCAGCCGATTTAGCTCAGGCAATTATGGATATAGTAATAGCTCAGGAATGGATTCCAGGAATATATAATTATTCGAATGAAGCAAAAATCAGTTGGTATGAATTTGTTCTGACAATTCAGGAAATTGGTGGTTATAAATGTGATGTGATCGCTATTCCATCGTCATTATATCCAACACTCGCAAAAAGACCCTCATTTTCTTTATTAGATAAAACTAAAATAAAGAAAACATATGGAGTGGCTGTTCCAGAGTATAAAGTTAGTTTGCAAAAATGTTTGCAATTGTTACGTTGAACTATAAAAGTACTGAATAAAATAAATAGGTGAAGCTAAAAACTTAGTGTATATTATAAAAAATTAAAATGAAAAAAATAGTAATTACTGGGGGAGCTGGTTTTATAGGTTCGCATGTGGTACGACTTTTTATTAAGAGGTATCCGCAGTATCAAATTTTTAATTTGGATGCACTCACGTATGCGGGTAATCTAGAAAATATTAGGGATATAGAAAATGAGCCTAATTACACTTTTATAAAAGGAGATATTGTTGATGCTCCTTTTATTGAGGCCTTGTTTTTAGAACATCAGTTTGATGGGGTAGTGCATTTGGCAGCAGAATCTCATGTGGATCGTTCTATTACAGATCCGTTGTCGTTTGTCAAAACCAATGTGATAGGGACGATGAACCTTCTTAATGCCGCCAAAACGATTTGGAATGGGAATTATGAAGGAAAGCGTTTTTACCATATCAGCACCGATGAGGTATACGGGAGTTTAGGTAGTGATGGATTGTTTACTGAAATGACGGCTTATGATCCTAATTCTCCTTATTCAGCTTCAAAGGCAAGTTCAGATCACTTTGTTCGAGCTTACGGAGAAACGTACGGATTGCCATACGTAATAACAAATTGTTCCAATAATTATGGTCCATTCCATTTTCCTGAAAAATTGATTCCGCTGTTTATTAATAATATTATTCAGAACAAACCGTTACCTGTTTATGGAGATGGGAAGTACACTAGGGATTGGCTTTTTGTAGAGGATCATGCGATAGCCATTGATTTGGTATTTCACAAAGGTAAAAATCATGACACCTATAACATTGGTGGTTTTAACGAATGGCAAAATATTGACTTAGTTAAATTATTGTGCGCCATTATGGATGAAAAATTAGGTCGTCCAGCAGGAACATCAGAAAAATTGATTGTTTACGTAAAAGACCGTCCAGGTCATGATTTGCGTTATGCGATTGATGCAAGTAAAATCAATACGGCTTTGGGATGGAAGCCTTCGGTAACGTTTGAAGAAGGATTGGAGCGCACTGTAAATTGGTATTTAAATAATGAAAAGTGGTTGCATAATATTACCTCTGGGGAGTATACTAGCTATTATGAGAAACAATATAGTTAAGAAAGGATGAAAGGAATTATATTAGCTGGCGGTTCTGGTACCCGTTTACACCCGCTAACACTTGCAATGAGCAAGCAATTGATGCCTGTTTACGACAAGCCCATGATCTATTATCCATTGTCTACGTTAATGATGGCAGGTATAAACGAAGTTTTGATTATTTCAACACCACATGATTTGCCTCACTTTAAAAAATTATTAGGCGATGGATCGTCTATTGGATGTCAGTTTAGTTATGCTGAACAGTCTATACCAAATGGACTGGCCCAAGCATTTGTAATTGGAGCCGATTTTATAGGTACCGACAGTGTCGCGTTGGTTTTAGGAGATAATATTTTCTTTGGTTCTACTATAGATGAATTGTTAAAATCTAATACTAATCCTCAAGGAGGTGTTGTGTTTGCTTATCACGTTTCAGACCCTGAACGATATGGTGTTGTGGAATTTGATAATGATTTTAAAGCTGTTTCTATTGAAGAAAAACCATTGAGACCGAAATCAAATTATGCTGTTCCTGGTTTATATTTTTATGATAATTCAGTTGTAGAAATTGCAAGAAACATCAAGCCAAGTGCACGTGGGGAATATGAAATCACCGATGTGAATAGGGTATACCTCGAAAGAGGGATGCTAAAAGTTGGTATTTTAAGCAGAGGCACCGCATGGTTAGATACTGGAACATTCAACAGCTTAATGCAGGCGGGACAATTTGTTCAGGTGATTGAAGAGCGACAAGGTTTAAAAGTGGGCTGCATTGAAGAGATTGCATGGAGGCAGGGATTCATTACCAACCAACAGTTGCGAGATGTAGCAGTGCCTTTAAAAAAATCAGGTTACGGTGATTACCTGATGAGTTTATTAAAAAAAATAGAGTAACCAATAAAACTGCTCGTATCTAAATAGTATCTATTAGTAATAGGCCTTTTAATAATATCCAAAAAAATATTCTGATTTAGAACATTGGTTACCATGCATTAAAAATATAATCTTTATTAAATTATAATTTCAAATGTTTATCACTCAAAAGATTCAATTTCAAATTTTTAGCTTCAAGAATAAATAGGCGAACTATTTAAAGAAAAAAGATGTTTTGTTTTGTGGCAAAGTAGTGATTTTATTCAGTTCAGTTTCTTGA
>NZ_MTCA01000380.1:0-1279 GCF_002150205.1 Flavobacterium sp. FPG59
GTGTAGTACAGCACAAAACAACGTATAGTTTTAAAATTATTCCAAAAATAATAACATCAAGTAGTATTTTTAATCTTATTGTACACAATAAAAATGGTGTTTGGGAAACTTCAATAATTGAAATGATTCCTTCAAAACATAACATAAAAGACCTTATTAGTGGAAGTTCTAAGCAATTTAAAGGTAAAATGAGACTTCTTTATCAATCTCATCCATCCCAGAAAGATAAAAACAATTACTTTGAAAGATCTACAGTTATTGGTACTGGATATACCACAATTTTTGTTCAAATTAGTAATTGCACAGGTACAGGACAATGCGCGAGTGGTACTTGTGACAGATGTAATCTTTGTGTAAGTTATAACTCATATAGGGTTCCCATAACGGGAGAAGCTATTGAAGCTCTTGAAGAATCCCCAACTTTTTCTTCAGAAGGCGGTGGTGGTGGCTCTAGTAATATAGATCCTAGTGGGTATGTTATAGACCCCAACTTGTTTGATTTAAGTGATCCAAGAGCATATCTTATATTGCAAAAAGCTGAAATTGCTGCTACATTCTGGGCTGATTTATTAGACGAGCAAGAACAATGGGCAATTGCTAACCCTGAAAAATATAGTGTAGTACTTAATTATTATTTAGATAACACTTCACCTGAAGGTAAAGCGTTTTCTAATTTTGCAATAAAATTTTTAAATGACAACTCTGAGGTAACTTTAGATCAATTCAAAAACTGGTTTATGGGCCACGATAGTTTTGAAGTTAATATTAATAATCTCAATTCAAACCAATTGACTGTAAATAATTTTAGTGAATTAGAATTTGTTTTAAACAATCTAAAATTTGAGACTAATGATTTAGTTGAAAGCAATGAACTAATTTTAATCCAAAATGAAAGATGGGCTACAAAAACTATTGCCTTAAATCCTCCACTCGTCGATCTAACTATAGAATTAGTATCAAGCAATATACCTACATTTACAATTGATAAAGGTGAGTCCAAAACTTTTATCCCTAATATAGCAATTGGCAACACTTGGGTTCAAAATTCTATAGTTTTGATCAATGATAATTACACAACTTACTCTGCTAAAATTGCAATTTCAGGGTATATAAATGTTGGTATTAAATTGGGTGATTTAGAATTTGGGATAAAACAAAGAAAATTAATTGAGATATTTGTGGACAAAAAGTCAGGAAAAATAGGAGCTGCTTCAGTACAAAATATTAAAAACAAATAAATATGGAAAATTTTTTAGATGTAGTAATAAGTTTCATACCA
>NZ_MTCA01000396.1:0-1099 GCF_002150205.1 Flavobacterium sp. FPG59
ACTATGTATTGTACTAGTAAGCAGCTGTAGCAATAATAATGAAGTAGTTGATCCAACTCCTTCAACTGAAATGTATTTTCCGTCAAATACAAGTTCTAACTGGGAAACAACTTCAAGTGCTAGTTTAAATTGGAATCAAAGTGCAATACAGCCATTAAAAGATTTTTTAATCCAAAAAAACACAAAATCTTTTCTAATTCTTGTAAACGGAAGAATAGTAATGGAGGAATATTTTAATGGTCATACAGCAATAGATACATGGGAATGGAATAGCGCAGGTAAAACACTTGTAGCAACTACAACAGGTATAGCAGTGCAAGAAGGACTCGTAAACTTGAATACCAAAGTATCTAACTACCTGAGTACGGAATGGACTAGTATGCCATTACCTAAGGAAGATCTAATCCAAGTTCGTAATTTATTGACCATGACTTCAGGAAATGATGACAGTAAACAATTCATGATAAAATCAAATATAACTTACATTGCTGATGCCAATACTCGATGGGCTTATAGTAATGTTTTTCAGAAATTAACTGATGTGATTGCAAAAGCTAGCAATAAACCATTTGAAACTTATTTTAATGAAAAATTAAAAAATAAAATTGGTATGGATGGCTTTTGGAATTTTGGAACTATTTTCACAATATACCATAGTACAACAAAAAGTATGGCGCGATTTGGACTATTAGCTTTAAATAAAGGAAAATGGAATAATGAAACAATTGTAAACGAATCTTTTTTTAACGAAAGTGTAAATACATCTCAAAATATAAATCCATCTTACGGCTACTTATGGTGGTTAAACGGTAAAACGAGTGCTATGATTCCTGGTGAACAAACCGTATTTCAAGGTTCACTTGTACCTAATGCACCTGCTGATATGTATGCAGCAATGGGAGCAAGCGATCAAAGAATTTATGTTATTCCAAGTAAGAAAATGGTAATCGTTAGAATGGGAAATGCTTCAGACCCAACAAATCCTAACTTTGCAGTTTCTGGTTTTGACAATGCCCTTTGGAGTAAAATAAATGCTGTTATCAGATAAATTATTATTACAGAAAATAAAAGTGTTTTACAATTTCAAAAAGTATTACTT
>NZ_MTCA01000022.1:0-26160 GCF_002150205.1 Flavobacterium sp. FPG59
GTCTAAAACAGGAATTGATGTCTACAATTATGTACTGAGAGACAGTGCCTACATTGATAAAAAATGGTGTTATAATATTGTTTTTTATCCAAGAAGAAAAAACGAATTGACTTTTAAAGGTGATTTTTGGGTAAACGATTCTACTTATGCTATCAAGAAAATTAATATGGCAGTGACTAAAAGTGCTAATATTAACTGGGTAAAAGACATTTATATTGAACAAGAATTTGAGGTAGTTAGTGACTCCGTTTTTTTATTGACAAAGGATTATTTAATGTCTGACTTTGCTTTGAATAAAAAAGAAGATTCAAAAGGAGTTTATGGTAAAAGAACGACTTATTTTAGAAATCATCAGTTCAACAAACCCTTACCGGCATCTTTTTACAAAGACGAAGTCAATTATATGGATGATGAAGTCTATAACAAATCAGAAGAATATTGGGACGATAACCGATTTGAGAATTTAAGCAAAGACGAGTTAGGGGTATACAAAATGCTAGATACCTTACAAACAGTCAATAAATTCAAACGCTTGTACAACCTTGTTTCTATACTTGGTAGTGGCTATGTTGAGTTTAAAAATTTTGATTTTGGTCCTGTTTTTTCATCCTTTGGATTCAATGAAGTTGAAGGAATACGATTGCGTGCTGGTGGTAGAACGTATTTTGGACCTAATGATCCTTGGCGACTTCAAGCTTATACCGCGTATGGTTTTGATGATAATAAATTTAAATACGGCGTTTCGGGAAAATGGATGGTCGATAAAAAAAATAGAATCATTATTTCAGGAGGAAACAGGCGTGACATTGAGCAAATAGGCGCGAGCTTAACCACAACCAATGATGTTTTGGGACGTAGTTTTGCTTCGTCAGCAGTTTTTTCATCAGGAAGTAATGGGAAGCTGACTAACATTAACTTGACCAATATTGCACTAGAAATAGAACCTATTAAAAACGTAGTTATCCAAGCAGGGGTTTCGTATCGTACTCTTGAGTCGGCGTCTTCTACTTTTAGTTTGGATTATTTTACAGATATTACAAATCAGGTGACCAAAAGTGATGTAAAGCAATCTGAAGCCAACCTTCAAATTGAGTTTTCTCCAAAACGTAAAACAATTGGTTTTGGCGTAGAGCGTAGTATTGTTGATAGTCCATATAGCCGCTTTTTTGTCAATTACAGCCATGGTTTTAAGGGACTTTTAGACAGTGATTTTAAATATGATAAGTTGCAATTGTATTACAAGCAGCCTATCATTATTGGACCACTTGGAAGAACAAATTTAATCATGGAGGTAGGGAAGACTTTTGGAGAAATTCCGCTTGGTTTGTTGAGCGTAATTCCAGGAAATCAAACGTATTTTACTATCGAAAACACTTTTAGCAATCTTAATTTCTACGAGTTCGTTTCAGATGAGTATATAACCTTACAATGGAATCACAACTTTAATGGCCGCATTTTTTCTAGAATTCCGTTTATGCGCAAACTCAATTGGAGAGAAATTATAGCAGTGCGCGGCGTATACGGTTCTGTTACTGATGGTAATAGAGCAATAAATGCATCTGGCTTGGTTTACAATGCGCCAGAAAGAGGCTACTGGGAATACAGCGCTGGTATTGGAAATATATTTAAAGTATTCCGTATTGATTTTGCTTGGAGAGGTAATTATCTCAACACGCCAGGGGCCAATAATTTTACGGTAAAAGGCTCTTTTGGATTTAATTTCTAGGAGCTATTCCGGCTATTCGTTACAATCTTTTATCCGGGCTAAAAAATCAAATTATGCAAGAAGCCATTGACTATCTTTTAGAAAAAGATGCCATTTTCAAGTCAATCATTGAAAATTACGGATTGCCAACTGTTCCCAAAAGACCACAAGGTTTTGAGACTTTGGTATTGTTAATTTTGGAATAACAAGTTTCTATTGATTCGGCGAAAGCCACTTTTTTGAAAATAAAAACTACTCTAAAAACGATGGCACCCGAAGCTCTTCTTGATGTGTCTGATGCCGATTTTAGGAATCTTGGCGTAAGCCGACAAAAAACGTCCTATATTAAAGCTTTGGCGACAGCGCTCTTAAATAAAGAACTTGATTTAGAAAGTTTACCAACTAAAACCGCTCAGGAAGTTCGGGAAGAACTCATCAAAATCAAAGGCATAGGAAACTGGACCATAGATATTTATTTAATGTTTTGCTTGCAAGCACCAGATGTATTGCCACTTGGTGATATAGCAGTTGTCAATACTTTAAAAGAATTGCTGGATATTCATGACAAAGAGCTCATGTATGCACACGCACAGCAATGGAGTCCTTATCGGTCCTATGCGACTTATTTATTGTGGCATCATTACTTGAAGAAACGAAATAGAACCATTACGTATTAAAAGTAGGTTTTTTTTAAATTTATTGTAGAGATAACCTTTAATTTTCATTGCAAAAACGTATCGTTTGATTACTTTTGCAGGATAATTATAGATAAGAAAAACTAAAATGACTGCAGACAAAGTAACAACTTTCGATGTCTTAATCGAAATACCAAGAGGAAGTAGAAATAAATACGAATATGATTTCGAAATAAAAAGAATGCGTTTTGATAGAATGTTATTCTCTTCAATGATGTATCCAGCTGATTACGGATTTATTCCTGAAACTTTAGCATTAGATGGAGATCCATTAGATGTATTAGTTTTGGTAAACGAACCAACTTTTCCTGGTTGTGTAATGGAAGTAAAACCTATTGGAGTATTTCACATGGCAGATGATAAAGGACCAGACGAAAAAGTAATTTGTGTACCTGTTTCTGATCCAATCTGGAATTCATTAGAAAACCTTTCTGATATCAATCCTCACTTATTAAAAGAAATTGAGCACTTCTTTCAAGTGTACAAAGATCTTGAAAACAAAAAAGTAGATGTTGAAGGTTGGGGAGATGTAAATGAAGCCTACGCAATCATCAAAGAATGTACAGAACGCTTTAATGCTATCGAAAACAAACCAGAAGGTTTATTTAGCATTAAGTAATAATTTAGCATAATAATTGTAAAAAAAGCAATATTCCGTTTGGAGTATTGCTTTTTTGCTTAAATTCGTTTGGTTACACAATAAGTATTAACTATAAACCAAACCAAAATTATGAATACAATTATGATTTATTTGCCAATCGCCATGGCATTCATTGGACTGGCATTTATGTTTACAAAACGAGCATGGGTTTTAAAACAAGATCCAGGTGACGGTAAGATGAAAGAGATTTCAGATTACATTTACGAAGGCGCTTTGGCTTTCCTCAAAGCCGAATATCGTTTATTGACTTTCTTTGTTATTGGAGCCAGTATTGCATTGGCTGGTATTTCGTTTATTGTTCCCACAACACATATATTAATAGTAGTAGCTTTTATTTTTGGTGCATTCTTCTCTGCTTTGGCAGGAAATATGGGAATGAAAATAGCGACTAAAACGAATGTGAGAACTACACAGGCTGCTCGTACGAGTTTGCCGCAAGCTTTAAAAGTATCTTTTGGTGGAGGGACAGTAATGGGACTTGGTGTTGCAGGTTTAGCGGTATTAGGTTTGACTACTTTCTTTATATTTTTCTTTCATTTTTTTATGAACGGTGTCTGGACTTCAACAGAAGACATGACCATTGTTCTGGAAACATTAGCAGGATTTTCTCTTGGAGCAGAATCTATTGCGTTGTTTGCTAGAGTTGGTGGCGGTATTTACACCAAAGCAGCCGATGTAGGTGCTGATTTAGTAGGGAAGGTCGAAGCAGGAATTCCAGAAGATGATCCTCGTAATCCAGCTACAATTGCAGATAACGTGGGAGACAATGTAGGCGATGTTGCTGGTATGGGTGCTGATTTATTTGGCTCTTATGTTGCAACGGTTTTGGCAGCAATGGTGCTAGGGAATTATGTGATCAAAGATATGGATGGTGCTATTCAAGATGCTTTTGGCGGAATTGGACCCATTTTATTACCAATGGCAATTGCTGGTTTTGGAATTTTATTTTCGATAATCGGAACCATGTTAGTTAAAATAACAGATGACAATGCCAAAGAAGCGCAAGTACAAAAGGCTTTGAATATTGGTAATTGGGTTTCGATAGGTTTGACTTTAGTAGCTTGTTATTTTCTAGTGCAATACATGTTACCAGAAACCATGAAAATGGATTTCTTTGGAGAAGGAACAAAAGAGATTTCGTCCATGCGTGTTTTTTACGCAACAATTGTAGGTTTGGTTGTAGGTGCGGTTATTTCATCGGTTACTGAATATTACACGGGCTTAGGTACAAAACCGGTAATGGCTATTGTACAAAAATCAAGTACAGGAGCAGGTACAAACGTAATTGCTGGATTAGCAACCGGAATGATTTCAACTTTTCCAACGGTTTTATTATTTGCTGCAGCGATTTGGTCTTCATATGCGTTTGCAGGATTTTATGGAGTGGCTTTGGCGGCTTCGGCAATGATGGCAACCACAGCGATGCAATTAGCAATCGATGCTTTTGGACCAATATCGGATAATGCGGGTGGTATTGCAGAAATGAGCGAATTGCCTAAAGAAGTACGTACCAGAACCGATATTTTAGATTCAGTAGGGAATACAACAGCAGCAACTGGGAAAGGATTTGCCATTGCTTCGGCAGCATTGACATCACTAGCCTTATTTGCAGCTTATGTAACATTCACGGGGATTGACGGAATCAATATTTTTAAAGCGCCAGTTTTAGCCATGTTATTTGTAGGCGGAATGATTCCCGTAGTTTTCTCGGCGCTAGCCATGAATTCAGTTGGGAAAGCTGCTATGGATATGGTGTATGAAGTTCGCCGTCAGTTTAGAGAAATCCCTGGAATTATGGAAGGAACTGCAAAACCAGAATATGCAAAATGTGTTGATATTTCGACCAAAGCCGCTTTGCGCGAAATGATGTTACCAGGTGTTTTGACTATTGGTTTTCCAATTGCCATTGTACTTTTAGGGAAGTTAGTGTATTCAGATAACAACCAACTCATTGCCGAAATGCTTGGAGGTTATATGGCTGGAGTTACCGTTTCGGGTGTTTTGTGGGCCGTTTTCCAAAACAATGCTGGAGGTGCTTGGGACAATGCCAAAAAGTCTTTTGAAGCAGGTGTGATGATTAATGGTGAAATGACTTATAAAGGATCTGATGCGCACAAAGCAGCGGTTACTGGAGATACAGTTGGTGATCCGTTCAAGGACACTTCGGGACCATCTATGAATATTTTAATCAAATTGACTTGTTTAATAGGTTTGGTTATTGCTCCCATTTTAGGAAATGGTCACTCAGATGTAGCTACAGTTAAGTCTTGTTGCGCTGCTCATTCAAAAACAGAAATGGTTTATAGTATGGGCAAATGTGACCCTTCAAAAATGGCTAACATGACTAAAGCAGAATGTGAAGTGATGTGCAAAGAAAACGGATGTACACCTGAACAAACAGCAAAATGTTTGGCAAATTTTGATGCCAATGGTAAATATAAGTATAAAAAAACAGATTGTTTTGACACCAGTAAATACGAGAAAAAAACCGTGAATGTTAGTATCTCTTCTACAAATGGAAAGACTGTTGGGAAAGTAACTAAAATAGTAAACGGAAAAACAACAACAGAGGTTTTTGAAGGCACAGAAGCTGAAGTAAAAGCCAAAATTGATGCTGTGAAGTAAAACAACATGTCATATAAAACATAAATGCCTTGCAATTTGCAAGGCATTTATGTTTATAATATCAGGTTATCTTTTTTTTGTTATTCTAAAACAACCCATTCAATTCGGCATCGATACGGTTAAAAATATTTCCTAAATCTTCAGGGTTGTCAACAAAATTTATGTTGTCAACATCAATGATTAATAATTTTCCTTTGTCATAGGTTTGTATCCAGCCTTCGTAGCGCTCGTTCAAACGGCTTAGGTACTCAATTGATATGGAGTTTTCGTATTCGCGGCCACGTTTGTGTATTTGTCCCACTAAATTAGGAATAGAACTTCTTAAATAAATCAGTAGATCGGGTGCTTTAACGGTTGACTCCATCAATTCAAATAAAGAAGAATAATTTTGAAAATCACGATTGGTCATTAAACCCATCGCATATAAGTTGGGAGCAAAAATGTGCGCATCCTCATAAATGGTTCTGTCCTGAATGATTTTTTTACCGCTTTCGCGAATTTGCATTACTTGACGAAAACGACTGTTCAAGAAATAAATTTGTAAATTAAAGGACCAACGTTCCATTTGATGATAAAAATCATCTAAGTAGGGATTGTCAACTACATCTTCAAAATGCGGTTCCCACTTAAACTGTTTCGCTAATAATCGGGTTAAAGTTGTTTTTCCTGAACCTATGTTTCCTGCTATTGCTATGTGCATTACGGTATTGTGATTTTATAATTGCTAATTCCTGATGGTGTAAAAATAGATAAAATTTGGTCTTTGTAATGAAATTTGACAAACGTTTTTTCGGAAATTACCAATTGTGTTTTTCCTTCTTTTGCTACATCAATAAAGTATAATTCTCCGCTTTTAGAATAGATGTATTGGGTGTCATTTAAAAGGGCGATACAATCAAAATCAGGTATGCTGTTTATTTTTTTTATTTTTCCAAAAATATCACAAACGTACCAGTTTTTTGCGGTATCAATCCATTGGAACAAATTGAAATCAGTACTGTAAAATATAATGTTTTCAGTTAAGGGTGTCGCCAGTATTTTGAAATTCTGATTTAAATAATCATACAAGCCTATTTGTTGATTCATGCTGTTATAAACCCAGATCTGGTTTTGAGAAGCTAGACCTACTGCTGTTGCCACTATTGGTATTGGATTTTCTGAGAAATTTATTTTTTGAGTTTCATTCAATTGATTGTCTAAAGTGATAACCGTATTAAAATCTTCGTAAAAAAGCACTAATTTTAAAGGATTTTGCAAATCGACCCTGCTGATTTTTCCGAGCGCTATATTGCTATAATTGTAATATTCTGAATCCTTTTTTTTTGAAAGTATATTGTTTTTTATGGAATAGAGGTAATCTAGCGAATCGTATCCCAGAAATTCATCAGCATCTAATTCAACAGTGTTCAATTTGGTTATTGTTGGATTTTGGTTTTGACAAAAGCCAATTGTTGCCCAGCATGTAAATATCCAAAGTATTATATATTTCATATTGGTAAAATTACAATTAAACCAAAAGCGTAATTGATTGTCTTAGTATTTATTTAACATTATCATTGTAACAAAAATAGTAATTTTCACACTTATCTATTAAAAACTATCAAGATGCAAAAATTAATTTACACTTTAGTAATTGCTATCGCCTCTTTTTTAGGGGTGCAAGCTCAAGAATTTCAAGGTATGGCTGTTTATGAGTCAAAAACCAGTACGTCAGATTTTAAATCTAGAATGCAAGGCAACAAAGAGATGACCCCTGATATGCAGAAAATGATTGAAGAGCGTATGAAAAAAGCGTTCGAAAAAACATTTATTCTCAATTTTGACAAATCGGCTTCAGTTTACAAAGAAGAAGAAAAACTAGATGCTACAGGTCAAGGTAACGGTGGAATGAGAATGATGATGTCTTTTACAGGCGGTGGCGGAACGTATTATAAAAATGTCAAAGAAAAATCATTTACAGTGGATAAAGAGTTCATGGGAAAAGAGTTTTTGATAAAAGATTCGTTACCTAACTTGCAATGGAAAATGGAAAGTGAAACGCGTGTAATAGGCGGTTATAATTGTTTTAAAGCTACAGCAATAAAGCCTGTAAGTAAAACAGATTTTAGAAATTTTAGACCTAGGAGAGAAGAAACTGCTACTGCTAAACCAGCAGATGGTGCTGCTAAAACAAATCTTTTGGATAATTTAGAAATGCCAAAAGATGTTGTAATTACGGCGTGGTATACTCCAGAGATTCCAGTGAGTCAAGGTCCTGAAAACTACTGGGGATTGCCAGGTTTGATCTTAGAGGTGAATGATGGTAGAACTGTTATTTTGTGTTCTAAAGTTGTTTTAAATCCAAAAGTAAAAACTGAAATTAAAGCACCATCGAAGGGGAAAGTAACATCACAAAAAGATTTTGACGATGCTGTTACAAAAAAAATGGAGGAGTTTAGAGAAATGAATCAAGGTCGTGGCGGAAATGGCACTATGCAAATGCGCATTGGAAATTAATTCAAGTAAAAGCATGAAAAATACAATCGTCAGTTTCGTTTTCTTGTTTGCCTTGCTTGGTGTTAATGCACAAGGATTTCAAGGTAAGGCAGAATACCTTTCTAAAGTTATTTTAAAAAACAAACCTGAAAATACCGAGAAAAATTCAGAAAAAGATGCGGTTCTTTCTGCATCGCTTCTAGACGCTATGAAATCGGCAAGTGAAAAAACATACTTGCTCACTTTTAATAAGCAAGAGTGTCTGTATGAAGAAATACAAAAATTAGAAAAACCAAAGGCGCCAATTAATGGTATGGTTATTAGTGTGAAGTTTTCGGTTGATGGTAAATCATATATTGATACAAAATCAAAAACAAAAATTGTTGAAGATGAAATTTTTGGTAAAGAATTTTTAATTGTTGATGCACTTACAAATCCAGAATGGAAGTTGGTGGATGAAACAAAAAAAATTGGTGATTATACTTGTTACAAAGCAGAGGTGGTCTTTCCTGTAACTGAGAGACAAAAAAGTGACTATAAAGATTTCTTGAAGAGGCAAGAAAACAAAACTAGTCTTTTTCCTGTGCAAGAACCTAAAGACAAAGTTGTTACTGCATGGTACACGCCAGAAATACCTGTTAGTCTTGGACCAAAAAACTACTGGGGCTTACCGGGGCTAATTTTAGAGATAAACGAGGGTGATTTTATTATGCTCTGCTCTAAAGTTACATTGAGTAACAAAGAAGTAGCTGAAATTAAAAAACCAAACACGGGAAAAAAAGTCACTCAAGCAGAATTTGATGCCTTAGAGAAAGCAAAAATAGACAGCATGAAAGGCGATGGCGAGGCTATAATTATTAATGGCAACTAATTGATTAAGTTTTACACACTATACACTTTATACATGAAACATTTTTTTCTTTTTTTAATATTTTTTGTTTGCTCCATTTCTTTTGCTCAATCAGTAAAATTAGAAGGTCTCGTAACTGATTCTAAAGCGGGTCCTCTAGAAATGGCCAACGTAATGGCAGTGAATCAAACTACCAAGGCAATGGATGCATACGCCATTACCACCGATAAAGGCAAGTTTATTTTAAACCTAAAACCGAACACTACTTATGTTTTAAAACTAAGTTATTTGGGCATGCAAAATAAGGAAGTGACTGTTGCTACACTTGCTCAAAACATGGTGCAAAATATTACCATGGAAACTGGTGGCATCGAGCTTGATGGTGTAGAAATTGTGCGCGAGATGCCTGTTTCTATAAAAGGGGATACCATTGTGTACAATACCGATTCGTTTAAAACCGGAGAAGAACGCAAGTTAGAGGACGTTTTTAAAAAACTACCAGGTTTTGAAGTAACGGGCGATGGTCAAGTGCAAGTAGAAGGAAAAAAAGTGACCAAACTTTTTGTAGACGGAAAACCGTTTATGGAAGGCGATACAAAATTGGGTTCAAAAAACATTCCATCTGATGCGGTCGATAAAGTGCAGGTATTGCGTAATTTTAACGAGGTGTCGCAAATGAAAGGCCTTGAAAACAATAATGACGATATCGCAATTAATATCAAACTGAAAAAAGGTAAAGATAAATTTTGGTTTGGTGATGTAAGTGGTGGTTTGGCAAATGATAAAGGCTATATCTTCAATCCGAAGGTGTTTTATTATTCGCCAAAAACTAGTATTAACTCTATTGTAAACTTTAATAATATTGGTGAGGTTTCATTGACTTCGGCTGATTTTTTCAGAATTAATGGGGGAGCACGAAACACAATTGGTCGTAACGGTACTTCATTAAATTTTAATCGAAACTTTTTCGGTTTATCAGGTGGTGATAATGTGGCCAAAGCGAGTGATAAATTTGGGACTATAAATGTCAATCATTCGGTTTCTAAAAAATGGACTTTATCTGGTTTTGCGGCTTATTCGGCAACATTCAATCAGTCTATTACCAATTCAGAACGCGGAATTTTTGAACCAAACACTACTAATATTGCGACTTTAGAAAACAGAAAAAACAATACCGAATCTCGCAACAATGCTTTCATCTCTAAGTTTGGTTCAAAATACAAAGCCAATGAGAATTTTCAATTGGATTACGATGCTTTTTTTAGAAAGAATGACCAACAAGATGTAGATAATAGTCAAACTAATTTCACTTCTACTTCAAACGGGAATACGGTAACTAATAACAACACCGTAATTGCTTTTCAAAAACAAGCGCCAGCATCGTTCAATCAGAGTTTGAATATGTTTTATACCCAAAACCCAAAATCGACTTGGGTGTTAGAAATGCAACATCAATACGAGGATGAAGATCCATTTTACAATCCGCAACTTTCGGTAAATCCGTATCAAAATGCAAATTCAACAAACCCGAACGATCCAAGTGCGGTTTTTGTAAATGAAAATGCATTAAACATCCAGCAATCTCGTTTCGTAAAAACCAATAAACTTGATGCCAAAGTTGACTATTTTTATCAAATTTCGAACAAAAGTATCTTGAATGTAACTATGGGAAATACGAATGCTTACCAATCGTACAACTCGAGTATTTTGCAAATTCTTCAAGATAATTCAGTAAATCCGGTAGAGCAAGCAGCTTATAATAATGATGTGCGTTACCTATTTAATGATGCTTTTATAGGTTTACATTATAAGTTTATTAGAGGTAAGTTTACTTTTAATCCTGGTTTTTCTTTGCACCAATACAATACTTCAAACGAGCAATTTGCGTCCCCATTCAAACTTAATTTTACCAGATTATTGCCTGATATGTTTGCGCGTTGGGATTTGAAGAAATCAGAAAATGTAACCTACAATTTCAACATGCGTAACGGCTTTAATGATGTAAATGCTTTGGTAGAAGGTTTTATTTTTACCAATTTTAACAGCTTGTCACGAGGAAATGCACAATTAGAAAATTCATTAGTGACAAGTCACCGTTTGAATTATTCTAAGTACAACTTGTATAATTTCACTACGATTTTTGCAAATATCAGTTATACAACTACCAAAGATCCAGTGGTGAATGGAGTTTCTTTCCAAAGTATTTATTCAACCTCTGACCGTTTGAATTTAGATGCTGAAAACGAAAATTTAAACGGAAATTTGTTTTATTCTAAAAACTTCAAAAAGTATTATAAAGTTACTGCTGGAGCCAATGCAGGTTGGAATCGCAATTTTGTACTAAACAGAAGAGTCCAAGGCGGAGTGACTCAAGAATTTATTCAAGGAATCGAAAATGTAAATCACTCTTACAACTTGGCTTTTGCAACGCAGTTCAAAAAATATCCAAACGTAGATTTGGGTTACCGTGTGAATTTTTCAGAGCAAGCAGCTAATAAATTTACCACCCAAACACCGACCGTAAAACTGAATTATTATTTCTTGAATGGATTGAATGTTAATTGGGATTATGCCTTTAACCGATTTAAAAATCAAACCAATGGTATAACAAATAATTTCGAAATTATGACTGCTAGTTTGAACTACATCAAGAAAGATGCAAAGTTTGAATACCGCATTCAGGCGAATAACCTTTTGAATACCCGTTCAAGATTGAACAATTCATTTAGTGTAAATGGTTTTAATGCCAATGAGAATGTAATTTTACCACGCTTTGTAACGTTTATCTTGAAATACAATATATAATCACAAAAGACTATTTTATAAATGGGATTTTACACAAGTAAAGTCCCATTTTTTATGCCAAGGATTTTTTGTAGATCAGTTAAGTTTTTAGTTTTTTAAACTTGATATCATTAAGCTGGGATATCATAGGGTTAAAAAAAAGAAACACATTTTAATGAATTGGTAAAAAAACAACTACTTTTAATGCATTAAAATGCTAATTGTAGTTGTCATGAGAAAACTTTTTTTACTCTTCTTACTGTTTGTTATTCCTTCGTCTTTTGGACAAAATAGCCCTATTGAAACTGGAGACTATACGGCTCAGACCAAAAACTCAGAGTCAATTAAGTTTCATTTATTAGAAAATAAAAAATTTTACTTGTCTTTTCTTTCTGGAACGTATGAGCAAGTAAACGATTCTATTTTTTTCACTATTGCTAATGCTGATTTACCAAAGTTTACTGTGGGATATTCTAAAGTAAATTCTAAACCCAAAACAATCAAAGTAGATTTAGGAGATAGTTATTATTATCAGTGGACTTCGGTTTACATTGGCTTACAAAAAGATAGCAATTCCCCTATTGTTTACAAGCCAATTACAACATATTTAGCAAAATTTGAGGAATCTTATTATGAAGAAAAAAAATTAGAATTTGATATTGAACCATCCGGTTTTATATACCTTGTTGAAGAGAATACAACAAGGGACTCTCATATAGAAAAATATGCTATTCCTGAAGGAGTTTCTCAAGTACTATTGAACTATAATTTATCACAACAAGGGAAATTCAACTTAAGAGGTGTTTATAACAATAGCACTAAAGAGTTAATTGTTTCTGAAGGGGTTACGCCTCTAGTATTCAGTAAACAACCGCTTAAAAAACTAGAGAATTTAGAAAAACCAACAGAGGTTTTTAAAGAGAAAAACTGGACTTATCCCGGAAAAACTCCACCACAGCCTTTATATAATATGGAGTCTGATACCACAGCAGTAGTGGATCAATACGTGGTTCCTGACCCTAATTTTGCGTTCAAAGTAAATATAGAAACCACTTTAAGCGCCGCCTTAAAAAGCGTTAAAGAGAATCCTAATAAATTTTTAGTTGTGTTTTACGATACAAGTATAACCGCAAAAAAGGAGTTTGATGCTGCAGTTGAGAGTTATCAAAACAGTGTTCAGTCATATATGTACAACGCTTACAATGCAGAATATGACCCTGCCTTTTTTTACTTAGCTACAGATAAAGATAAAGCCGCTCTTAAAAAAATGGGAGTAAATGAATCAGGATCAATAGTCATTCTGAACTCGTTTGGTACTAGGTTGTACCATTTTAAGGGTAAAACACAAGAAAATTTAGAATATTATTCTCTTTCCTCTTTATTAGTAGAAATGAAAGAATTAAATGCTCTTGCACAAATTGACAGTTACATTGTGAATAAAAACATGGCAGAGCAAGAGGAAAAAAGAATACTGTTATATGCGGAGAAGTTTGGCAAAAGAAATTATGATTACGTAGATGTTGCTACACCTGCAGATATTACGAACACTACTGTTGCGCCGCCAAGCAAAACTAACACTGCTGTTCCTACTATTGAAATAGTTACTAATGCTACTGCTGCAGCTGCTGTTCCAGTTACATATGATTATAGTTTATTGAAAGAAAAAGAGAATATTTACAAGTTTATTACTTCAAAAAAGGCATTTGAAATTCGCTATAAACAACTTTTAGAAAAGCATAAAACAGACCAAGTCGTAGATGAGGATTTGGTGAGAATTATATTGTGTCAATTGCGAAGTTCTGATAATTTTGATTTCATTGTCTTTAAAACTCAAACGAAGTTTATGAATACTACGGATTATTTAGGCTTAGATTATATTTTAAAGTTTTACAACGAAATACCTAAAATAGCAACTACAGAATATGATTATCAATTTCAAACGGATTATCTATTAGAAACAATTTTATCAGCATTAGGAAGACAAGAAAATGCACAACAGTTGGATTTAGTACTTAGCCATTATGACAAGTTGTATCAAATTGCGGGTTTTAATGATAAAGTATTCAAGAGAAAATTAGAACTTTTAAAATTAAATCAGCTAAATGCCAACTATTTATCCGCTTTTGAAATCTATTTTAACAATTACATTCAAGAAGGTAAAAGCCTCATAGAATCATTAGACAGCCGTTATAATCCTAAATTTGATTACAACTGGGTAGATTTTAAAAATAGTTTTGCCAATGATTGCAATGAAGCTGCTTGGTTCGTAGTGGAGAAAGAGAAAAATCCGACCACAGATATGCTTACAAAGGCTTTAAAATGGTCTCAAACAAGTTTAAAAATTGATAAAGACAACTATTATTATCTAGATACTCTAGCGCAATTGTATTATAAAAACGGACAGCAAGAAATAGCCATTACCACAGAACAAAAAGCGTATGATTTAGCAGTTGTAGCAGGCGATGTTGAATTAATTGATGAGTATAAAGAGGTTTTAGAGAAAATGAAAAAAGGCACTTATTAAATATGTCTATAAAAAACAAAGCCTGACAAATTTGCCAGGCTTTGCTATTTATAAAAATACTTTTTACAATCCAAAAGCAGCTTTTACTTGATCAACAAAATCTAATTTTTCCCAAGTAAACAATTCTACTTCAACTGTTTTTGTTAATCCGCCAGGAGCAGAGAAAGTCTTAGTTACGGTTTCAGGAGTACGTCCCATGTGTCCGTAAGCAGCAGTTTCACTATAAATTGGGTTTCTTAATTTCAATCGTTGTTCGATGAAGTACGGACGCATATCAAAAATAGCTTCTACTTTTTTAGCAATTTCACCGTTAGTTAAATTTACTTTTGCAGTTCCATAAGTTTCGATAAAAATTCCCATTGGCTTAGCCACACCAATAGCGTACGAAACTTGAACCAAAATCTCATCAGCAACACCAGCTGCAACTAAGTTTTTAGCAATATGACGTGTTGCATAAGCAGCAGAACGGTCTACTTTACTTGGGTCTTTTCCAGAGAAAGCACCACCACCGTGAGCTCCTTTTCCGCCGTAAGTATCCACAATGATTTTTCTTCCTGTAAGTCCAGTATCTCCGTGAGGTCCTCCAATTACGAATTTACCTGTTGGGTTAATGTGGTACTGAATAGCATCATTAAATAAATGAGCATGCTCCGGATTTTTAGCAATGATTCTTGGGATCAATATTTCGATAATGTCTTTTTTGATTTTAGCAAGCATAGTAGCTTCTTCGTCAAAATCATCGTGTTGTGTAGAGATAACAATCGCATCAATACGAGTTGGTTTGTTATCGTCGCTGTATTCTAAAGTTACTTGTGATTTAGCATCAGGACGTAAATATGTAATTTCGTTATTTTCGCGTCTTAAAACAGCTAATTCTTGCAATAATTTATGTGATAAATCAAGTGCCAATGGCATGTAATTTGCGGTTTCATTGGTTGCATAACCAAACATCATCCCTTGGTCACCAGCGCCTTGCTCTTCTTTGCTTGCTCTGTCAACACCTTGATTAATATCAACAGATTGTTCGTGAATAGCCGAAAGAATACCGCATGAATTAGCTTCAAACATGTACTCACTTTTTGTGTAACCAATTTTTCGGATGACTTCGCGTGCAATATTTTGCACATCTAAGTATGTATTTGATTTAACCTCACCAGCCAAAATAACTTGACCAGTAGTTACTAAAGTTTCACAAGCTACTTTTGATTCAGCATCAAATGCTAGAAAGTTATCAATTAATGCGTCTGAAATTTGATCTGCAATTTTATCTGGATGTCCTTCGCTCACAGATTCTGACGTAAATAAATAGGCCATAAGTTTTATTATTTTATAAAATTAAGCGAGAAAAAATAATTGCTGAAAAGGTCTAAAGGAGAGTTCCTGCTTTAGCATTTTTTTACTGAAAATTATTCAGTATTCATAATGAATTGATTTCATTATGAAGAGGTTGCAATCAGTTCAAATTTTTCCTCTTGTATTTGGGTGCAAAGGTATGAAACCATTTTGAATTGCATATTAATCTTAACTTTTTTTTACTGTTTTATCTTTCGGAAATATTTTTTAAATTAAAAACAAAATTAGCGACATAAAAATTTTGTACTTTAAAAAACATTTGCGATATTTGATGATCAAAATAGGTAATCATGAAATCAATTATTTGCAATATGTTAAAGGTCGCACAGGAAAATTCCTGAGGGTTGCTTATTGCATAATTTGAACTAAATTATATAGTAAAGCTTCCCAATATTTGGGAAGCTTTTTTTTTGAAATACCACAAAGAATAAAAATTTATGAACACATTAAAATGCCAACAAAAAATGAATGCAATAGCGCCTATTTGTGCTGTTGTGCTATTTGGTATATCGTGACCCCGAAAGGACAAGTTTAAAAACTAAACCCCTTTTGGATTCGTATCTAAAAGGGGTTTGTTGCTTTTAGCACTATTTCAATTATTAAAGAATAAAAAGTAGCATTTGATGAATGTCTTTTTCAAGATTCGGAACAAAAAAGAATAAAAAATACAATAAAAATTAAATCATAGTAAAAACTGGTATTGAAGTTGATACTAAAATGGAAAAATAATCAGTACACAATTAATAACTTAAAATGAACAACAATGAAAAACAACAATTATTTTAGTAAAGCAATCCTTTTAATAAGGCAAGGATTATGGGGGTCAAAAAAAAGTAACACTACTGCTCCAGTGGTAAATGAGCTAGTTCATCCTAGATTTGAGATGGATACAAATGATGATATTGCACTTAAGGCAGTGCCAAATTCATTACTTTTTTTAATGTATTCTAAGGAAAATGATGTCCTTTTTATCTAGTGATTGCAAATGTATTTTAACTTGTGAGGAAATACATTTTAAATTATGGTTGCTGTTTTAACGGAGTTTTGGTCTAAAACGACATATTTCTTTGTTAAAACAGCTTGCTTTTTGCATACTTTTGCGAATACCGCAAAATTAATTCAGTCTAAACTTTGCAGAAAAATTTGCTCAGAATAAAAATTAGTGCTTTATTTGCACTCACAAAGTTCACAACAGTATTGAAATGTTATAAAGAAAGGCAGAGGGATTAGACCCGATGAAGCCTTAGCAACCCTTCGATTTATCGAAGAAGGTGCTGCATTCTACCACGCCTATCGTGGAAAGATAACACTAAGAATTTGTCTAGATAACACCTAGCTTTCTTTCTAATATTTCCAAACACAAGTCCTAATTATAACAGATTTGAAATTGGAAAATAAACCAACAACACTTACAATATACAATTTCACCACGGAGTCAGGTGTAATTTATAATGCTCTAAACTTAAGTTATCAAGTTTTTGGGTTGCCTTTGCATACAGCTCCCATCGTTTTGGTCAATCATGCGCTAACCGGAAATTCACAGGTGGTGGGCGATAACGGTTGGTGGAATGACCTAATTGGCGCCAATAAAACTATCGATACTACAAAATATACCGTACTTGCTTTTAATATTCCTGGAAATGGATTTGATGGATCTGTAATTGAAAATTATAATGATTTTAAAGCAAGAGACATTGCTAGAATTTTTATAAAAGGCATTAATTTGCTTGGGGTTACAAATCTATATGCCATTATCGGAGGTTCTGTGGGTGGCGGAATTGCTTGGGAAATGGTTGCATTAGAACCAACAATTACCCAAAAATTAATCCCTATTGCTACCGATTGGAAAGCGACAGACTGGCTTATTGCCAATTGTTTTTTGCAAGAACAAATTCTGAATAACTCATCTAAACCAATTCAAGATGCGCGCGCGCACGCTATGTTGTGTTACCGAACTCCAGAATCATTTGCCGCAAAATTTCAACGAACTACTAATGAAGAGTTAGCCATTTTTAATGTTGAAAGTTGGTTGTTACATCACGGCGAAAAACTGCAACAGCGTTTTCAATTGGCATCCTACAAAATGATGAATCAATTATTAAAGACCATTGATGTCACTCGCAATAGAACTTCGTTTGAAAACACAATTGAAGCTATAACGGCAGAAATTCACATCATTGCCATCAATTCGGATTTGTTTTTTACGGCCAGTGAAAACAAAACCACTTTTGAGCAATTACAAAAATTAAATAAAAAAGTTAGTTATCAAGAAATAGTTTCCATTCACGGACACGATGCTTTTTTGATAGAATACAAACAATTACACAATTTGCTTCAAGATTTATTCTAAGCTACAAACACACAACACAATGAAAATATTAAAATTTGGAGGTAAATCCTTATCAAATGGTGACGGATTAAATAAGGTGGTTGCCATAATAACAGACAAAGTAAATCAAGGCGAGAAAATTGCAGTTGTGGTTTCGGCACGTGGTAATGCTACGGATGAATTGGAACACATTTTAAACATTGCTTCTCAAAACGGAGATTACAAACCACTTTTTGAAGATTTTAAAAAATACCAGCAAGACGTTTATGATGCTGTTGATTTGTCTGAAGAGTTTATTATTTTAGAAAAATTGTTTGAAGGTGTAAGTCTGATTGGCGATTATAGTAAAAAGATCAAAGACCAAATTTTGTCTAAAGGCGAATTGCTTTCGGCAAAATTACTGACTGCGATCCTTAAAGAAAAAGGAATTCATGCTCGTTTTACCGATACGCGTGAATTGATAAAAACCGATGCTAAATTTGGTGATGCACAACCCTTAGAACAACTTTCGAAGAAAAATGTGGTTGCTTTTTTTAAGCAAAACACGGAAAAGACGGTTAATATAATCACAGGTTTTATTGGTTCTACCACTAATAATGACACTACAACGTTAGGCAGAAACGGGAGTAATTACACCGCTTCGTTGATTGCGAATTATTTAAATGCCGACGAATTACAAAATTACACACACGTTGACGGAATTTATACTGCCAATCCTGATTTAGTTGTTGATGCTAAGAAAATTGATCACTTATCGTTTAATGAGGCGAATGAGATTGCTAATTTTGGAGCGACTATTTTGCACGCCAAAACTATCATTCCGTTATTAGAAAAAAACATTCCGCTTCGAATTTTAAACACTTTCAATCATGATAATAAAGGGACTTTAATTACTTCCAATTCTAATAAGGAAGGAATTAAAACGCTTTCGGTTCTTGAAAATGTGGCTTTGGTCAACCTAGAAGGAAGAGGGTTGCTTGGTAAAACAGGTGTAGATGCTCGAATTTTTAGAGTAATGGGCGACAATAATATTAGTGTGAGTATCATTTCGCAAGGTTCATCAGAGCGTGGAATAGGTTTGGTTGTGGCTGCTGACAAAGCTACTACGGCCATGATTGAATTGGAAAAGGAATTCGAAAATGATTTCTATTCGAAAGATGTCAATAAAATAACTGTTGCTGATGATGTAGCTGTCATCTCCATTATTGGTCAGGATTTAAGCACGTTTCACAAACCTTACACGGCCTTAATCAAGAATAAAATTGTTCCAATTCTCTTCAACAATACGGTGACGGGTAAGAATGTGAGTTTGGTTGTTAAAAAATCACAGTTGCACAAAGCCTTGAATGTAATTCACGGAGAGATTTTTGGTGTAGCCAAGAAAATAAATATTGCTGTTTTCGGTCACGGTTTGGTGGGCGGTACCTTGATTAATCAAATTTTAGAATCGGCAGCAGCCATCGAAAAAAGAAAAGATATTAAATTGAATGTATTTGCCATTGCCAATTCTAAGAATGTACTTTTGAATAAAAATGGAGTGACACCTAACTGGAAAAACGAAATTCAAACCAATGGATTCTCGTATACCATTGATGATGTAATTGCCTACGCAAACGAGCATCATTTAGAGAATTTAATTGCTATTGATAATACTGCAAGCGCTGATTTTGTTACAAATTATATTTCGTTAGTAGAAAATAGTTTCGATTTGATTTCGTCAAACAAAGTAGCCAATACATTAAGTTATAGTTTTTATAAAAAATTACGAAAAGTTCTAGCAGAAAACCAAAAAACGTATCTTTATGAAACCAATGTTGGAGCAGGATTGCCGTTGATTGATACTATTAAATTGTTGCACCTTTCTGGTGAAAACATCACAAAGATTAAAGGGGTCTTCTCGGGAACATTGAGTTATTTGTTCAATAATTTCTCGGCCAAAGACGTACCGTTTAGCGAAATTTTAAAAGAAGCCATCGATAATGGATATACCGAGCCAGATCCAAGAGAGGATTTATGCGGAAATGATGTAGGGCGAAAATTGTTGATTTTGGCTAGAGAACTAGACTTGCAAAATGAATTTGAAGAAATTGCTATTCAAAATTTAATTCCAGAACATTTGCGTAGCGGAGATGTGGGAGAGTTTTTGAATAAATTGACGGAGTTTGATCCTATTTATGCAAAAATAAAAGCCGATCAAAAGCCGAATCACGTGTTGCGTTACATTGGAGAATTATCGGGAGATTTGCAAAATGACAAAGGAAATCTCGAAGTAAAATTAGTTTCAGTGCCATCAGATACGGCTTTGGGCGGATTGAAAGGTTCAGATTCTTTCTTCGAAATTTACACAGAATCGTACGGAGACCGACCAATTGTAATTCAAGGTGCAGGCGCAGGATCAGCGGTAACAGCTAGAGGTGTTTTTGGTGATATTCTAAGGTTGTCTGATAAAGGTTAAGTTGATTGATTTTGAAAAATCACAAAAAAATATAAGGATTTAATTGTAAATCAGAATAATGAGAATTAAAGAGTTTGTAGTGAAAAATGGTTGGAAATCTTTGTTGATAATTCCATTTTTAGGCATTGGTCTCATTACTTTATTTTTTAGTTTAAAAAATATAATCAAAATCCAAGAAGCTAAAGATTGGACTCAAACAGCTGCAAATGTTGAGCAAGTTTATATTGATTCAACTAAAACTTCAAAAGGAACAGAATTATATGAACTTATTGTAAAGTATTCCTATGTATTTAATTCAAAAAAATATTTAGGTGGGAATTTAGCTTTTGGCTATAGTATGAATAATTTTGAAGATCATCAGGATTTATTTAGTAAACTACGAGAAAGTAAAAAAATTATGGTTTACGTTAATCCTAATGACAAGAATGAGTCTGTTATAATACCGAGTATAAATAGCTCGATATTATTTGTTTTGATATTTTCAATTTTATGGAATGCTACAATGATGGGTTCACTTTTAACATTGCTGTATAAAAATATTAAAAAATATATTCAAGTACTTCTGATTTTAATCTGGTTGGGAGGTATTTATTTATTATTGTCAGGCGCTACGAATATTGATATGGAAAGTAGTGTAGTTGTCCTGGAAAAATTTAATTTACAAGCAATTGAAAAATAAGAAATGATAATAATTCTTATGTTCTATTCCTTTTGTAAGAAGGGAGTTGAGGATAAGTAAAATTTATAACAAGATGAAAATAACATTAAACAGAGTAAACGACAATTTCCATTTCGAATTAAAAAACGAAAGAGGGCATTTGGTAAACGTAGATAGCCGTCCTGAATATGGAGGAAATGATATGGGTGCCAGTCCGATGGAATTAGTATTGATGGGCGTTGCAGGGTGTAGCGCCATTGATATGATTTCGATTTTGAAAAAGCAACGTCAAGAAATCACGTCTTTCAAAGCTGAGGTTGAGGGCGAACGCGTACAAGTTGGAGAAGCAAAACCATTTAAAAATATCCATGTGGTGTTTTATTTAGAAGGTGATATCAAGGAAGACAAAGCCGCAAAAGCTGCCCAACTTTCATTTGAAAAATACTGTTCGGTTTCCAAAACATTAGAACCAACAGCAACCATACATTACAAAGTAGTTTTGAACGGAAAAGCTCTTAGCGATTAGTTATTAGCTTTTAGCAACAAAACAAAATATTAATAATTTGCATTGGGTATTAGCTATAAGCTAAAAGCCAATAGCTAAAAGCTTATTAAAATGAACGAACAAGAATTTGGTTTCGAAACCCAAGCCATACGCAATCAGTTAGAAAGAACACAATATTTAGAGCATTCGGTGCCTTTGTACCTCACGTCTAGTTTTGTATTTGAAGATGCCGAAGACATGCGTGCCTCTTTTGCAGAAGAAAAAGACAGGAATATTTACAGCCGTTACAGCAATCCAAATAATAACGAATTTATTAGCAAAGTGTGCGATATGGAAGGAGCAGCAGCTGGTTTTGCCTTTTCATCTGGTATGGCTGCGGTATATTCTACTTTGGCTGCTTTATTGAACTCTGGAGATCACATTGTTTCTTCGAGCAGTGTTTTTGGTGCCACGCATTCACTGTTTATTAATTATTTTCCAAAATGGAACATACAAACCTCGTATTTTGATATCAATCAACCCGAGACTATTGAAGGTTTGATTACGCCTGATACAAAAATTCTTTTTGCAGAGTCACCAACCAATCCTGCGGTTGATATCATTGATTTGGAATTGCTAGGAAATATTGCCAAAAAGCACAATTTAATTTTAATTATTGACAACTGTTTTGCAACGCCTTATTTGCAACAACCAATCAAATGGGGAGCGCATTTAGTGGTGCATTCTGCTACTAAATTAATGGACGGTCAAGGTCGCGTTTTGGGCGGAATAACCGTTGGCGATGCCGACTTGATTCAGAAAATCTATTTGTTTTCCCGACTTACAGGACCTTCTTTATCGCCTTTTAATGCGTGGGTGTTATCAAAAAGTTTAGAAACCTTAGCCATTCGATTGGACAGACATTGCGAAAATGCCTTAAAAGTAGCGGAGTTTTTAGAGAATCATCCTCAGGTTAATAAAGTGAAATATCCTTTTTTGAAATCGCATCCGCAATATGAAATCGCACAAAAGCAGATGAAGCTGGGCGGCAATATTGTTGCTTTTGAAATAAAAGGAGGATTAGAAGCCGGAAGAGCCTTCTTGGATAAAATTAAATTGTGTTCGCTTTCGCCAAATTTAGGAGATACCAGAACTATTGTTACGCATCCAGCCTCAACGACGCATAGTAAATTATCTGTCGAAGAACGTTTGGCGGTGAGTATTACCGATGGTCTGGTTCGTGTTTCTGTAGGTTTAGAAACCGTAACTGATGTAATTGCCGATTTGGAGCAGGCGCTTTCGTAACGGATAGATTTGGGATTAACGATTTTAGATTGTAGTTTTGGTTCAAACAACGCTAGGTTTATTACTTGCGAATATTTTTATACAATTCTAAAACAGTAAAATGCTCTCAAAAAAAACAAAATACGGTATCAAGGCTTTGACCTTCTTGGCTCGCCAAGAGGACCAAACGCCTGTTGCTATTGCTGATATTGCCAAATCTGAAAATATCTCACTCAAATTTTTAGAGAGTATTTTATTGTTGTTGCGCCATTCTGGTTTTCTGGGAGCCAAAAAAGGAAAAGGCGGCGGTTATTATTTGATAAAAGAACCGAAGGACATCAGCATGGCTAAAGTATATCGCATTCTGGAAGGGCCTATAGCCTTATTGCCGTGTGCCAGTCATAATTTTTACGAGCCTTGTGACGATTGTACTGATGAAGCCACTTGCGCCGTTCGTAAATTAATGACCGAAGTGCGTGATAATACGCTTATGGTTTTGGAAAATAATAGTTTAGCAGATATTGCATTTTAAGTTTTAATTAGAAATAATGTTTTGTAATTAAAGTAAATATATTATTTTTGCACAATAATCTAGTAACCCGATAGGGTAAAAGTTTTTAAATTGAATTTTGTTGAATTGAAAGGAATGAATAAAGAATTAAAAGTGAATAATAATACCGAAAGCCCTGCAACAAGTTTTGTAGAGCGGTTATGGGTGCTCGTTCCTGCAATTTTGTTGATAGGATTATTGGCAACATTAGTGTACAACCACCATGATGAATTTTCAGTGGATGGCTTGATAGCCGGTTTTGATCAAGAGTTTTTAATTTTTTTCTGTATTGGAGTTTTTGCACAGTTAGTAGATGGAACCTTAGGAATGGGTTATGGAGCAACTTCAACTTCATTTTTATTAGCGTACGGAATTCCGCCTGCCATCAGTAGTACAGGTGTTCACGTGGCTGAAATGTTTACAACAGGAGCTTCGGCAATTTCGCATCATCGTTTTGGAAACATCAACAAAAAACTAGTAAGACATTTGTTAATTCCGGGTGTTTTGGGTTCTGTTACAGGTGCCTATTTGTTGTCGGATGTGATTGATGGAGAAGTAATAAAACCATTTATTGCTTTGTACATGATTGGATTGGCAGTGATCATTATTAGGAAAGCATTAAAAAAGAATCTGGTAAAAAAGAAAACTAAAAAACTAGGTATTTTGGCAACTTTTGGAGGTTTTATGGATGCTGTAGGAGGCGGAGGATGGGGACCGATAGTGACTTCTACTTTATTAGGAAATGGAAGAAATCCCAGATATACAATTGGCTCGGTGAACGCAGCAGAGTTTGCAGTAGCTTTTTCAAGTGGAGTAACATTTATGCTTTTTGGAGGTATTCAAGGATGGCAAGTAATTATTGGATTGATTTTAGGAGGCGTAATGGCAGCTCCATTAGCTGCATTTTTAGTGAATAAGATTCCAAGGAAATCAATGATGATATTAGTAGGTGTTTTAATTATTCTTTTGAGTTTAAAAACCTTATCAAAACTGCTGTAAAACGAAATAAGATTATGAGTAAAGAATTAGTAGCGGCATTAGTAGAGCATTCAAAAAACCTTAGTTTAGAGGAAACGTTTGTTTATTTAGCTGCCGAGTATAAAGATAAAGTGGTTTTTTCGACCTCTTTTGGTCAAGAAGACCAAGTAGTTACAGCAATGATTGCCAATAGTGGTGCTGAAATTCAAATTTTCACATTGGATACCGGTCGATTGTTTCAAGAAACGTATGATGTTTTTCATAAAACTCAAAAGAAATACAACCAACACATCAAAGTATTTTTTCCCGAGGCAGCTGCAGTAGAAAATTTATTAGAGACTAAAGGACCTAATAGTTTCTACGAATCAGTTGAGAATAGAAAAGAATGTTGCTCCATCCGTAAAGTAGTGCCTTTGCGCAAAGCTTTAAAAGGAAATTCGGTCTGGATTACCGGATTAAGAGCAGAGCAATCCGAAAACAGAAATGATTTGGCACTATTTGAATATGATGCGCATTTTGAAATTATCAAATTCAATCCATTATTAAAATGGACTTTGCAAGAAGTAGAAGAGTATTTAGAAAAAAATAATGTACCACAAAATGCATTGCACAAAAAAGGATTTGTAAGTATAGGTTGTGCACCTTGTACAAGAGCCATCACTCCAGATGAAGACATCAGAGCCGGACGATGGTGGTGGGAATCCAGTCATAAAGAATGCGGGTTGCACCAAAAATAGAAGAGAGATTTTAGAAAATAGAATAAAGATAATAGAAAAACAAAAATAGCAGTAAGATTTTAGTCGAGGTCACAACAACCTTAAACTTTAAACTTTCAACTCTTAAACTAAAAATAATGAGTTCAGTATTAAAAACAAACGCTTTAGAAAGCGAAGCGATATATATTTTCAGAGAGGTAATTTCTCAGTTTGACAAACCGGTTTTGCTTTTTTCGGGTGGAAAAGATTCGATTACGTTAGTTCGCTTGGCGCAAAAAGCTTTTTTTCCTGCTAAAATTCCGTTCCCATTGTTGCACGTAGATACAGGGCATAATTTTCCGGAAACCATTGAGTTCAGAGATAAATTGGTTGCTGAGCTAGGATTAGAACTAATTGTGCGCAATGTACAAGACGCGATTGATCAAGGAAAAGTTGTCGAAGAAACCGGAAAATATTCCAGCAGAAATAGCTTGCAAACCACAACACTTTTAGATGCTATCGAAGAATTTAAATTTGATGCGTGTATTGGTGGAGCACGTCGTGACGAGGAAAAAGCCAGAGCCAAAGAGCGTATATTTTCGGTGCGTGATGATTTTGGTCAATGGGACGAAAAAAATCAGCGTCCGGAATTGTTCGATTTGTTGAACGGAAAAATAGAGAACGGTCAAAACGTACGTGTTTTTCCAATTTCCAACTGGACCGAGCTGGATGTGTGGAGTTACATCGAACAAGAGCAAATTGAAATTCCATCAATTTATTTTTCGCACAAGCGTAAAGTGTTCTTACGAGATGGTATGATTTGGTCTCACTCTCCATTTGTGTACCAAGAAGAAAACGAAGAAATTGTGGAGCGCATTGTTCGTTTCAGAACGGTAGGTGACATGAGTTGTACGGCAGCAGTGGATTCTTACGCAGCAACAATTTCTGAAGTAGTGGGCGAAATTAGATCTTCAACAATTTCAGAAAGAGGCGCTAGAATTGACGACAAACGTTCAGAAGCAGCGATGGAAAAAAGAAAACAACAGGGATACTTT
>NZ_MTCA01000320.1:0-2288 GCF_002150205.1 Flavobacterium sp. FPG59
GTTATAGGTAGGTACTCAATCGTTAATTACATTAATCTTTTCCTAGAGGTTACACTACGATTTTATTCTTGAAAAAACATAAAATAATTCAGTTGCAATTTGTAAACTACGTTCCTTATATTTTTCTTCTTGTTGTGGTGTTTGATCAAATGCTTTAGGATCTTCATAAGTAATCGGAATTCGTTTTTCAGCACCAGCAATAAAAGGGCAGTCGCCATCTGCTTGGGAACAAGTCATAATGGCTGCAAATTCGCTTATCGGATTAAACTCGGCATCATAAGTTTTAGAAAAACCAATGATTGGATGTTTATTTTTCCCATATTTTATAGCATAAATAGGGTTGTTTCCATCTGCAATTTTTTTAACTTCAAAACCAGATTTCTCTAATGTCTTGATCACCATCGGAAATAAAGCCGTTGCTTCAGTGCCGCCAGAATAGCAATTTATATTTTGTATCTTAAAATGTGCTGCAGCAGTTTGCGCCCAAACCTGAGATAAATGGCTTCTTCTGGAATTGTGAGTACAAATAAAATTTAGCCTTATTTCTTGGTGATTACTAACTTTTGTCTGAATATAATCAATAAGTGGCTGTAAAACACTCTTTCGGTCAGTCAAAATGTTTTCGAAATCAAAATTACGTATTGTTTTTTCTAACTCTGGAAATAGCACGGTTTTAATGGGTTCCATTTTACAGTTTTAAATTTAGCAACAACCTCCGCCTGGAGAACAGCTAGTGGTTTGACTTTGAATCTCAGATAATTTTACTTTTTGTTTGTTCTCAGGAATTCCACATTGATCTTCAGCCAAACAAGCCGTTAATTTGTTTACTAATGTAAAAGCAGTTCCGTTGAAACCCATATCGTATTTCCCTATAGTTTCAGCTTGATATTCTACTTCCACTTCATAATCTTGGATTCCGAGTACTTTTTCAGAAAGGGTGATGATATCCAAAAGTTTTTTGGGTTTTAAACGGTGTTCAAAGTCATTAGCATCCCATAATTGAAAATTAACAACGGTTTCATTTCGAAGCTTTCCGCCGCAGTCAATAAATTTCTTAGTAATCAAACCTACTTCGGTTACATGAAAATGTTCTGGAACATAAGTACCGTTTGGTAATACAAAAGCAACATTTTCTAACGTGCTTAATTCATTTTTTACTTCTGATAATTTCATTTTTCTAATAATTAAATTAACAACATTGATTTTTCTTATTTTCTAAATAGGTATTGATCTGATCAAAAAAACTTTTTATCGGATTAAACCCTTCTTCATTGAGACAATAGCAAATCGCATTCCCTTCAATGTTACCTTTTATAAGACCAGCATTTTTGAGTTCTTTTAAATGTTGCGAAACCGTAGGTTGGGCCAGAGGGAGTTCATTTACAATGTCACCACATATACAGCTATTTACTTTTAGGAGATGTTGCACAATAGCAATTCTCGCAGGATGGCCCAAGGCTTTCGCCAATGTTGCTAATTCGTTTTGTTCGTCTGTAAAATGTTCTGACTTGGTAATGCCCATGGTGTATATCTATATTGCAATATTACGATAATAATAAATACAAAGCTTCAGAATGATTGGTTTTATTACCAAGTAGCCATTTTATTTTGGGCGTTACCCCTTTTGCAATCCCTTCCGCAGTAGCTTCAGGAATTGCAAAAGGGTCGGGCTCTTCGCTACAAGTCCTCGTTCCTTCCTTTCGGTCGTCACTGTGGGCTTTCCGCTGCTATCCCTAACGCGGACGTGTGAATATGGAGGTCGTTTTTGTTAGAAAAGCATAAGCACTACCTATATATAATGGTTTATGGTGTTATAATCGTGACCATAGTAGACGTAGGTGCTACATATAATGATCAAGATGTTATTGTTGTTATCATTGTAAAGAGTGTTGTCTATATGTAATGGTGTGTGATGTAAACGTTGTTAACGTAGTAAAGGGTGTTATCTATATATAATAGCTTATGATTTTATAATTCTTACTGTGGTTAACGGTAGTAGCCATATATAAAGGTGTATTGTGTTGTTTCAGTAGCAAAAAGAACACTACCTACATATAATAGAGTAGGGTTTACTAATATGGACACTAGAAAAACCAGGAGTTGTTGTATAAAGAATGTTATCTAATACGCTTCAAAGGCATAATTTCACTGTACATTTATCAAAATTCAAATTAGCTGAAAAAAAGTTTAGTTTTTAAGAGTCGTTTAATCAGTGCTTTAGTTTAAAAGTTAAGAAAAGAATAAAAAAAGGTTCAAAAAAAGCTTGTAAAAGCGAATAAAGGTTGTAG
>NZ_MTCA01000337.1:0-1914 GCF_002150205.1 Flavobacterium sp. FPG59
GTGTAAATAGGTATTAAGGTTAAATTTACAAGGGTATCTGTAAATGACATTAAGGTTGTACCCAAAATTTCTTTCCCTTTTTCTAATGAATCTTCGGCTGCAGTATCAATATATTGTTTTTGTTCTCTTGAACTTACATGAAACGTATCTCTAATGAAACCTTGAATATTGGATAGATGGATGTTTATGTTTTTCTCAATCTTATCAAAATCTTCAGCAAAATCACTAATTTGATAGGATAAAAAAACGAAAAGTCCAATGAAGAACAAGATAAATAAAATCACTACAATCATTACTGCTAAGACGTTAGGAAACCTAAGTTTTAACTTTAAAAACTGAGCAATTGGATATAATAATATCGCAAACAAAAACGACATTATAATGGGTACAATTATATTTTGCCCTATGTAAAATATAAAAATCAAGGCAATTAAACCCAATGTGATAAAAGTTAGCTTTGCATAAAAAGGAAATTTTAGTTCTTCGTTCATATAGAAATAGTTTGAGTTGTCTTACAAATATATAAGAACAATTTACAGTACAAAAATCAATAAAAAACCTCAACTAGTAATTACATCATTACTTCAAATGATTACAATATTATCACATAATAAATTCTTGTTTCCCTTTACTATAGGAATCTATTAATCTGTAAATTCTTGATCAGCATGTTTATTTTTAATAATCGAAATTCCTTTTTGCAGTAACAAATTGTTTGGAAAAATGATTTTCTCACCTTCATCGGTCAATAAAAAAACATGAAATGCACCTATGTCCTCAATCTCTGCTTGAATGGGAAAATCTTTATCATGAATTTTTATCACATCTCCAATTTTGAACGGAAATGAAAAAAATAAGATAATTCCAGAGGTAATATTGCTTAAAATAGACCATTGCGCAAACATGGCTACACCTACAACGGTGGTAAATGAAGATAAAGCAATAATGATATCTTTAGGTTGTACTCCCCAAACAATAATCAACGCAATTACTACTAATATATTGATGAACAAATGAAGGTATTTGATCACTAAATTAGTTCTGTGCTCAATTGTTAAATTAGACTTTGCATATCTTCTCACAATTTTTGTTGTGATATATCGTAACAAAAAGAGTAATACACCTACAATTCCTGTAGCTATAACCTCTTTAGAATATTCGTTTACCAATTGAATTAACATAGCTTTATAGTTTTGAAAGGTAATCAAACACTTTATCTGTTGGCATTCCCATCACGTTTGCATAAGATCCTTCAATTCTTGAAACTCCTATAAAACCAATCCATTCTTGGATTCCGTAAGAACCAGCTTTGTCATAAGGTTTGTAATTTTCCAAATAATAAGCAATAGCTTCATCACTTAGTGCACTAAAGGTAACTTTGGTAACTTCATGAATAACCTCTATTTTTTCCGAAGTTTTAAAACAAACCGATGTAATTACTTCATGTGTCGCATTCGATAAGGATTTTAAAATTTCAAAAGCATTTGCTTCATCTTTTGGTTTCCCCAAAGCTTTACCTTCATGCCAAACAATGGTATCACTAGTTACTAAAAGTTCATTTTTATCCAGTTCGTTTTCAAATGCTGATGCTTTTAACACTGCTAAATAATCAGTTATTTCATGAGCTTTTAGTTCAGGTGGATAAACTTCTTCTATTTCTTTGAGTCGTATTTCAAAATCGAGATCTAAATCTTTAAAAAATTGTTGGCGTCTTGGCGAACCCGAAGCTAGAATTATTTTGTAATCTTTCAGTTTGTTTTTAAGCATTGTATTTGATATTTATTCGGATAATAGCTGATGATAAGATTCCAAAAAAGAGTATCCATTTGAGTACAACGCTCAAATTTTTAAAATCTTTTGTTGTGTTTGCAGTATATATTTTTACAATAAAAAATAATAAAGGCCCTACTACAA
>NZ_MTCA01000398.1:0-1090 GCF_002150205.1 Flavobacterium sp. FPG59
TTGTTGATCCAAGCTTTGATCCTAAATCAATTGGAAGAAAAATTGATTTTTTAGGTTTGAAAGTTGTAGGTATATTGGTAACTCATGCGCATCAAGATCATATTTTTAGTGTACAACATTTTATGGATTTATACAGAGTCGATGTTTGGGCTTCTGAAAAATCAAAAGAATTGTTTGGAGATCGTGTGCGCAATCTTAGTTTTATTGGTTCTCAACATTTTGGACTAGAGGAAACAATTTTGGATGTTCCAGTAAAAATTTTGGAAGATCAAACCACCTATCAAATAGAAAACTTTATTTTTACAACTGGTATTTATCCCGGTCATAGCATTGGTTGTACTGTTTTTGATTTTGGAGAATTTATGCTGACTGGTGATTTTATTTTCAAAGGAACTATTGGGAGAATAGACTGGCCTGGCTCCAATCCTGAGGATATGAAGAACAGTTTGATGTTATTTAGAGATAGATATAAAACAATCGATATGCCAATATATGCTGGACATAATGATGCTTCAACTATACAAAAGGAATTGGCTACGAATATTTTTTTATTAGATCCAACAAATGTAAAATGGTTGTAGGCTATATTCGTTTTCTAATTCTGCTTAATGTTTCAGGAGTGATTCCTAAATACGAAGCAATATGATATTGTGGGATTTGTAGTAACCAGTCCGGTTTTGTCTTCATAATATCGAGATATAATTCTTCGGCGGTATTTACAAAATGGTTGAATTCTTCGGTTTCTTTATTGACAACAATTCGTTGAAAAATGGTTTCAACAAATAACTTACCACAATTGTATTGGTTAGTAAATGTCGAAAATATTTCTTTTGATAAAACTCTCAAATCAACATCAGTTAAACATTCTTGGTATTTTTTTGTAGCGGTAGCGTGTGCAAAGGATGAAAAATCGGTTATAAAACCGGCATCTGTAAAAAAATTGATATTTTTTTCTTTGTCGGTGGTTGCATAATATTCTCGGATTATTCCTTGATCTAAAAAACGAAGTTCATTTTCTACTTTTCCATTTTCTAAAATGATTTCCCCTTTTTTGAATGATTTTACAGTAAAAGTATTTACAAATTCATCT
>NZ_MTCA01000146.1:0-7773 GCF_002150205.1 Flavobacterium sp. FPG59
GTTGATAGCTTTGACTTTTTCTAAAAAAAACTTGCATTAAAGGAAACTTATTAAGTATATTTGCACCGTTGTTAATGCGAAAGTAGCTCAGTTGGTAGAGCTCCAGCCTTCCAAGCTGGTTGTCGCGAGTTCGAGCCTCGTCTTTCGCTCTAAGTTTCAAGTTTTACTTAGAAATTTTTTTACTGTTATAATGCGAAAGTAGCTCAGTTGGTAGAGCTCCAGCCTTCCAAGCTGGTTGTCGCGAGTTCGAGCCTCGTCTTTCGCTCTTAAACCTCAAACTTTTGTTTGAGGTTTTTTTGTTTTATGGTTGTTCTAGTCCCGAAGCTTCGGGATATCCCATGAACGAAGAGATACGGGAAGCCTTGTCTTTAACTTTTTGAAGCCGAAACTTTATGTTTCGGCTTTTTTTGTTTCAAAAGTTTCTTTAAATTATTTAATATAACTCAAGTCGGTTTCTGATTCAAGTTCTGTGGGAGTTTGATTTTGACCAAACAATCTTGCGGTTAAATTGCCTTTCAAGGTTATTTTATCTCCTTTTACTTCTAGCCAGCTGCCTTCTCTCAATCCTAATACGGGAACCGAATTGTATGCGTGAAATTCCTTAATTCGAGTTTCGCGCGTTTCACCCATGTGAGTAGATGTTGTATCTGGATCAAGATAATGCGGATTTAAATTAAACGGAATCATTCCTAAAGTTTTAAAACTAGGCGGATAAACAATAGGCATGTCATTTGTGGTTTGCATGCTAAGTCCGCATATATTACTGCCAGCACTTGTGCCTAAATACGGGGTTCCTTTCTTAATAGCATCAGCAAGTGGTTGCATGATGTTGTTTTTATACAATTGGGATACCAAAACAAAGGTATTTCCGCCACCGGTAAAAATTCCAGATGCTTCTTGTATGGCTTGTACGGGATTTTCAAATTGTTCAATTCCATTTACAGTAATATTAATTTTGGCGAAAGCCAATCTAACAATTGCTGTGTATTCCTCGTGGGTAATACCGCCAGGTCTAGCATATGAAATAAAAAGGATGTTATTACAATCCTTAAAATGTTTGGTTAGGGTGGGTAATAGATATTCTAAGTAACTTTGATGAGCAAGTGTTGAGGTACTTGCAATAATCATATTTTTCATTGTTCAGGTATTATTTTTTTATAAAGATATTAAAACCGTCTTTTTTAACTGTGATTTTTAATTAACATTTTTTTACCATCCTATTAGTAATTAATTTGCAAAGCATTACGATACTTTTACAACGAATCAATACTTCTTTTTTAACGAATGTTTAAAGTGCTGTGTTTGCTTATAATTTTGATGACTACACAAATGGAGTCGCAAGAGTTGCCTAGAATTGTTCTAAAGGGTTCGGTAGTGGTGCAAGATGAGGTTTTAGAGGGTGTTGATGTTGTGAACAAAAAGACTAAAGAAACCACTCGTACGAATGCTCAAGGAAATTTTTCGATACTTGCAGCGGTTGGTGATACTTTGGTATTTACTGGATTTCAAATAAAAGATATTTATTTTCCAATATCGGCACAGCAATTTCTTCAAGGATTTATTTCGATACAGTCAGAGTTACGCTCGTATCAATTAAAGGAAGTTGTAGTTCAAAACGGAATCAATGCTAGAGCACTTGGAATAATCCCAAAAGGACAAAAAACGTACACTCCAGCTGAAAGAAAATTATATACTGCAACAGACTTGAATGCCTCTTTAAATGCAGGTTCAATGGCTGGTGGCTCAGTATCAGTAGATCCATTGCTCAACTGGATTTCCGGCAGGACAAAAAAGTTAAAAAAGCAGTTGAATACAGAGAAGAAGGAATTGTATAGAATTCAAATAGAAAATTGGTTTACCAAGGAATATTTTATGACTAAGTTTCAAATACCAGCTTTGTACGTAAAAGGCTTTGAATATTATTGCATAGAAAACGATAGTTTTGTTGCGGCTTTAACTTCAAAAAATGTGGCATTGACTACCTTTTTGATGGGAGATTTAGCCTTACAATATAAAGAAATAATTGCCAGTGAAAATTAAAAATACATTATTGTTTGTGCTGTTTATGATGGTGCAATCAATGTACAGTCAAGATGCGCCCGTAAAAGAGATTCGGGGTAAAATTGTAGCAGATTCTGTTGCTGTAGATCGCATTAATATTGTTAACCTTACTACCGAGAAAGCAACAACATCTGATGCAAATGGTTTCTTTACAATTCCTGTAAAAGAAGGTGATATACTTGTTTTTACCGCTGTAAATCTAGAAGGATTCCGAAAAAAAATTGAGAAACAAGATCTTGATCAAACGGTTTTATTGGTAAAAATGAATTCCAAAAGTATTATTTTAAAGGAAGTTATTATTAACGAAAACAACATTACTGCCGAAAGTTTGCGAATCATTCCTTACGGTCAAAAAAAATATACTCCCGCTGAACGAAAGTTGTATACCGCAACATCTGGAGGAGGTATTGACGGCTTGCTCAACACTTTATCAGGACGAAAAGCGATGCTTAAAAAGGAAATAATTGTAGAGAAAAAAGAACAGTTGTTAGCAAAGTTAGGCTCTTTATTCGAGGAAAAATATTATGTAGAAAATTTAAAAATTCCGCAAGAATATATCTTAGGATTCCAGTATTACTGTGTTGATGATATTGAATTTGCCGACGCTTTAAAAACCAAAAACAAATGGAAGGCTATGTTTTTAATTTCGAAACTAGCTCAAAATTATAACGAAATCATTGCACTTGAGACTAAACAATAGTATAACGCTACTTGTCCTAGTATGGAGTATTTATGCACAAGGACAGGTTGTTAAGGAGGAATATATAACAGGTAAAATTATTGCAAATGCAAAGCCTGTAGCCGGTGTTCATGTATTGAATATTGTAACTGAAAAAGAAGTGGTTAGTGATAGTTTGGGTTTTTTTAAAATCTTGGTAAAACCAGATGATCTTTTGGTTTTTACAGCGGTGAATTTAGAAATCCATAGGTACAGCATTGACGAAGAGGATATGAATCTAAAACATTTAGATATTGAAATGTTTACAAAAGCAATTGAATTGCAAGTGGTTTATGTTAATGCTCATCCAGGAATTAATGCTAGAGCACTAGGTATAATTCCTAAAAATCAAAAAGTGGTAACAGCAGCGGAACGCGGTAGGTATTCCCAGCCCAATGGACCTCTCCAAGCAATAAAAATAATGATAACTGGTAAAAATCCTGCGCTTGATAATGCTCTTAAAGTAGAACGGAATATAGCAGCATTAAATAGGCTTGATGGGATTTTTCAGGATAACTATTATGTTGAAACCTTAAAAATCAATAAAGATTACATCAAAGGGTTTCAGTATTATTGTATAGAAGATGCAGAATTTAGTGCGTCTCTAAAAAGCAAAAACAAGTGGAAATTAATGTTCAGAATTGTAAAGCTCGCCGAAATTTATAATGAAATGAATGCGTCACAATAAATTTAAAATAGTCTTTTGTGTTCTTTTTTTATTCCAAATTGCATTTGGTCAATCTACTGTTGAGAAGGTTTATAGTGGAAAAGTAATTGTAAGCAATCAGATTGTAGCAGGTGTAATCATTACCAATAAAAAAACAGGTTTACAAGTTAGGACTAATCCAGATGGCTTTTTTTCTATAGCGGTTCATGTTAAAGATACTCTAGTTTTTGAAGCCGTTCACTTGCAAAAGAAACAAATAATAATTTTAGATGCTAATTTAGAAAAAGCAGATGCTATAATAGAGATGCAACTAAAGAATACGGTGTTGAAAGAAGTTGTTGTCAATGGTAAAAAGATTGATGCTTACAGTTTAGGAATAGCGTCAAAAAATACTAAAAAGTTCACTCCTGCAGAACGGAAGTTACAAACAGCGGGAGATTGGAAACCCATCATGCTGTTGGGCCTATTAGGCGGTTCAATGGAATTAGATCCCTTGATCAATAAAATAAACGGAAGAACCAAACGCTTAAAAAAATTGATTGTTCTTGAAAGAAAAGAACTGAATATCAAATGGATTTCCGAGGAGTTTCAAGATGCCTTTTTTATAAATCAATTAGGGATTAAACAGGAATATATCAGTGGGTTTAAATATTATTTGGTTGAAAATGATAACTTTACAAAAACACTACTTACTCGGGACAAAGATCAAATTATTTTTAGCATGATACCCTTGGCACAAGAATATAAAGATAAATTAAAAGGCAACTGAAATAGCAATTTTGAAAAATCAATAATATGAAGCAGCTCTTACTTATTTGTGTTCTTTTTGGTAACGTTTTGTGGGCTCAAAATAATGATAGAAAGTCATTGCACGCGCGGTTGATCAATGATTTTACAATTGTAGATAATGGGTATGTTTTTAATTTGAATGCCAAGACTAAAACGTTTATCAGCAAGCAGGGTTTCTTTGATATTTTGGCTCAAGCCAAAGATACGTTGCTCATTTCCAGCTTAAATTTTAAGTCGAGAAAAATTATTGTTTCTGAAAATGATTTTTTAAAACCGCTCGCTTTATTTGATATGGAATCTCAGTTGACGGCCTTAAAAGAAGTTGTGGTCAAAGGAAAGTTAGACCCAAAGCCTTCTTTGCCTAACACCCAAAAAATAGTTGATATGAAATTTATAAGCGATGAAAAATCAGCTGTCAAGAATAGCGCTATGCCATCGGATAGATCCATTGAAAACGGATTAGATTTTGTACGCGTTTTTAAAATGCTTAAAAAAGCATTCTCAAAGAAAAACGGAGAGGTGGCTGAGAGCAACAATACAAATGCGTTTCCTGAACTAGTTTTATCTAGAATTGATGGTTATTTTTTTACGAGTACTTTAAAATTAGCACCAGATGAAGTCAATTTATTTTTGGATTATTGTAAGAACGATGCTGCTTCAAGTAAGTATTTAAAGGATATAGATACCTTTTTACTAATGGATTTTTTGGTTAACAAGAACAAAGAATTTAAAAGATTCACTACTTTTGAAAAATGAAAAAAATAATTACAAGAGTTCTTTTTGTAGTACTCATTCTCTCTATGTCATCTTTTGCGGCACACAAATTTTATGTTGCCTTGTTTCAAGTAAATTATGTTTCTGAGAAGAAAATGATTCAAATCACGGCTCGTATTTTTGTAGACGATTTGAATAATGCCTTGGAAAAAAAGCATAATAGAAAAATAAATTTAGGTTCAGAAATGGAGACAGCTGAAGATGTCTTGCTTTTAAAAAAATATCTTAATGAAAAGTGTGTTATTAAAGTAGATGGACAAACTAAAGTTATAAATTTTGTGAGCAAAGAGATGGAAGGGGATGTGCTTATTTGTTATTTGAGTATCAAAGAAATCAAAAAAATTAAAGAACTAGATATATATAATGCAGTATTGACTCAAAATAATGCTGAGCAACAAAACATTATGCATTTTAACGTTTTGGGGGTCAAAAACACACTTTTATTTACGACATCAACATCAAAAGGTGTGTTAAAATATTAATTTGTACCTTTTTAAACAAAAAAAATATTATTTTCACGCATTGAAATAACCAGATTTCCAACTATGAAAAAATTATCCTTATTCTTGCTGCTTCCTGCAATGCTATTTGCACAAGAGAAAACGGCACCTGTAACTCCTAAGCAAACAGGGAGATATGACAACAACAAATTTAGCCAGATGTACGATGTTTTGGCAACGCCAAACATGTTTCGTACTGCATCTGGAGCCCCGGGACCTGCTTACTACCAGCAACAAGCGGATTATAAAATTAACATTGAATTAGACGATAAAAAATCACGATTGACAGGTTCAGAAACCGTGACTTATTCTAACAACTCACCAGATACGTTAGAGTATTTATGGGTTCAATTAGATCAAAATCAAGCTGCTAAAAACTCGCAGACACCATTGGCAGACAGCCAAAGAATGGAGCAAGTTTTTCCAGCGGGAAGTTTTGCTACTAAATTTTTAAAAGAGCCAGCAGAACGCGGTTTTAATATTGAACAAGTTAAGGATGCTAAAGGAAATCCTTTATCTTACACGATTAATCAAACCATGATGCGTATTAATTTGGCATCACCATTAAAACCGGGAGAAAAATTTTCTTTTTCTATTAACTGGTGGTACAACATTAATAATTATAGACTAGAAGGCGGTCGTTCTGGATATGAATTGTTTGAAAAAGAAGGCAACAAATTGTATGTAATCGCTCAGTTTTATCCAAGAATGGCGGTGTACAATGATGTTGAAGGATGGCAAAACATGCAGTTTTGGGGTACAGGAGAGTTTACATTGCCGTTTGGTAATTTTGATGTAAATATCACAGTTCCTGCTGATCACGTAATGGAAGCTACAGGAGAGTTAACCAATAGAAGCGAAGTTTTTACTGCAGAGCAAGTAAAAAGATACGAATTGGCAACTAAAACATTTGATAAACCAGTTGTTATTGTAACACAAGCAGAGGCAGAAGCCGCTGAAAAAGGTTTCTCAGACAAAAAGAAAACATGGAAATTCAGTGCTAAAAACGTTAGAGATTTTGGTATTGCAACTTCGAGAAAATTCATTTATGATGCCATGGCGGTGAAACTAAATGAGAAAACGGTAATGGCTGTTTCGGTTTACCCAAAAGAAGCCAATCCATTGTGGGGAGAAACTTCAACTAGAACAGTAGCGCACACTTTAAAGAGTTATTCAGCACATACTTTTGATTATCCTTACCCGAAAGCAGTTTCGGTTTCAGCAGAAGATCAAGGGATGGAATACCCAATGATTTGCTGGAATTACGGGCGTCCTGATGAAAAAGGAGTTACAAGTGATCGTATTAAAAACGGAATGATAGGTGTTGTAATTCATGAAGTAGGACATAACTTTTTCCCAATGATTGTAAACTCTGATGAGCGTCAATGGTCTTGGATGGATGAAGGATTGAATACGTTTATGCAATACATGGCTGAGCAAGAAATGAATGTTAATTTCCCTTCAAGCCGCGGACCAGCAAGTAAAATAGTTCCTTACATGAGTGGTGATCAAAAATTCTTAGAGCCAATCATGTCAAATTCTGAAACCATAGTTCAATTTGGAGCTAATGCCTACGGAAAACCTGCTACAGGATTAAACATCCTTAGAGAGACCATTATGGGTAGAGAATTGTTTGACCATGCGTTCAAGGTGTACGCTAACAGATGGAAATTCAAGCACCCTACTCCTGAGGACTTTTTTAGAACCATGGAAGATGCTTCGGCAGTTGATTTAGACTGGTTTTTCAGAGGTTGGTTTTACTCCACTGATTTTGTAGACATCGGTGTAAAAGAGGTAAAACAATTTTATGTATCTGAAACTGCAACAAAGGAGTTAAAGGATGCAGTAGTTCGTAGAGGGCGTTTTGGTCAAGAAAAAGGACCATTCGTATACTTAGTTCCTGCTACAAGTGAGGAATTAGCTGCCAAAGACAAAAAAGCACTGGCTATTAACGAGGTAAGTTTATTATCTGAATACGTAGAGAAAAACTTTACTACCGAGGAGAAATCAGCATTAAAAGCACCAAAATATTTTTACGAAGTGGAGTTTAACAAGCCAGGAGGAATGTTAATGCCAATCATTGTGGAGTTAACGTATGAGGATGACTCAAAAGAAACTTTTAAATACCCAGCTCAGATTTGGAGAAAAAACAATGACACTGCTAAGAAAGTGTACGCTACAGACAAAGCGATCAAAAAAATTGTTGTAGATCCAAAATTAGAAACAGCTGATATTGATGTAACTAATAATACTTGGCCAAAAGA
>NZ_MTCA01000148.1:0-7718 GCF_002150205.1 Flavobacterium sp. FPG59
TCTTTAAGGAAAAAACGTTTATTGAAGAGGTGCGATTTTATTAAAAAAGATTATTTAAAGACTATTGACTGCTCAATATTGTATGAGCTTTCAAATGCCTATAAATCGCCATTTGAGTTACAAAAGTTAGAAATTACCCGTACACAGCTTCCGCATTTATTAAAATATGAAGATAAAAATTCTATGGCTCATTCTATAGAATCTAGGCTCCCGTTTTTAGATTACAGATCGGTAGAGAATGCCGTTTCATACAATCCGAAATTTAAAATTAATGATGGGTGGTCTAAATTTATTTTAAGGAAAGCAACAACAGAATATTTACCTAAAGAAATAGGATGGAGACGAAATAAAAGAGGATTTGAGAGCCCTAGGACTTGGTTAAATAATAAGGATTATTTTATGCCAGTAATTGAAGAATCTATTATCCTTTCAAAAATCATGTTAAAAATAGATAGTAAGTTAAGTGACGATATCATTTGGAAATTATTCAGCATCGCAATCTGGGAGAAAAAATTTGGAGTAAAAATCGATTAATGTTGATGAGATTCTATTCTTTAAAGGTATTTAATTTAATTAGTTGTTTAAATGTTAAGAAACAAGTTTGTGGAAATAAGTTCCGAATTACGGAAAACACCCATGTTCAATAGTCTGTTAATTTTAGTTTCAGGCACAGGCATTGCTCAAATATTTCCAATAATCTCTGCACCAATTGTTGCTAGATTATATGAGCCTGAGGATTTTGGTACATATGCGATATTTTATTCCTTGGTTACTGTATTCACTGGTTTTTCCTTTTTAGAATACAATAATATCGTAATTGTTGCTCCTAGTAATCAAAAGGCCTATGAAGGAATGATTTTATCAACATTGATCACTTTTACAATTAATTTTTTTCTTTTCCTCTTGATTATTTTATTGCCAAAAACCTTGCTTGTTGAATTATTTGGTAAAGAAATGGTTCCCTTTTTATGGGTTGTGCCCATAACAGTTTTTTTTAACACCATGAACCTTTTGTTTTATACTTGGTTCCTACGAAAAGGGAATTACAAACTGTTGTCAAAAAATAAAATTATTTTAGCTGTTTGTGCGGTAGTTTTACAAATAGGAATTGGTTTTCTTTATATTGGTACGACGGGTTTTATTATAGCAAACCTTATTTCTATAATTATTTCACTTGTGTTGTTAATGTATAGTTTTAAAATAAATGAAGAGTTTGTACCTGATCCAGTAAATATTGATGCCCTCAAATTGATAGCTTATGAATATCGTAAATTTGCATTGGTGTCTGTTTGGGGCAATACTTTAAATATTTTCACCCTGCAAATCCCTCAATTTTTATTAAATAAAGTTTTCGGATCTCAGGTTTTAGGACAGTACTCTTTGGCACAACGCATGATTTCACTTCCATTAGGATTTGTCTCTAGTGCAATACAAGATGTATTTAGACAAGGAGCAGCTGAAGAGGAGATAGAAAAAGGAAATTGTAAATATACATATCTTAATACTTTAAAAATAGGATCGATAGTTGCAATAATTTTGCTATTTTCTTGCCTAACATTTGTTGCACCTCTCTTTGTATTTGTTTTTGGATCTAAATGGGCAGATGCGGGTGTTTATGTTAAAGTTTTATCATTTTTATTTGCGATTCGATTTGTTGTAGCTCCGCTATCTTATACATTGTATATCAAAGCGAAACAACATATAGATTTTTTGTGGCAGGTAGGCTTATTTGTTGTGTCTGCATTAACGCTGTATGGAGGTTATCATTGGTTTGGGATTAAAGACCCGATTAACTTATTACTTTTATATTCTGTATGCTTATCTTTATGGTATCTTTTGAATTTATGGATAACTTATAATTTATCAAAAGAAAAGTAAATTTATGGAATGTATATTAAGCACTTAGATTATTTAAATAAAATGCATAATTATTCTAATATTTAACGTCACATGATGTGATCTTTATAATTAAACTATATGATATTAAATTTTAAAAATGTTTTGGTATTAGCGCCTCATACCGATGATGGCGAGCTAGGAGTAGGAGGAACTATTTCTCGCTTAATTGAAAACGGGGCTAAGGTTACCTATGTAGCATTTTCTACTGCTGAGCAGTCAGTTCCGGATGGGATGCCTAAAGATATTCTTAAAAAAGAAGTAAAAGAGGCAACAAAATGGTTAGGTATTAAAGAAGAAAACTTAATAATTTATAATTATGAAGTAAGAAAGTTAAATTATGTAAGACAAGAGATTTTGGAAGACTTAATAAGTCTGCGCAAAAACAATACTTTTGATTTGGTATTTATCCCTTCTTTGAATGATATTCATCAAGATCATTCCACTATCGCTCAGGAAGGATTGAGAGCATTTAAAAACACTACAATTTTAGGTTATGAATTAATTTGGAATAACTTAACCTTTAATACCCAATGTTTTGTTATCCTTAATGAGAATCATATTAACAATAAGATTAACGCTTTAAGTAAGTATGAGTCACAAGGATTTAGAGATTATCTATCTGCAGATTTTATACGTTCATTAGCCAAGGCCCGAGGCGTTCAAATTGGTAGTTCATTTGCAGAAGCTTTTGAAGTAGTACGTTTTGTAATAAACTAAATTAATAATATGAAAATTGAAGATATACTAAGTGTAATTGATTTTGTTGATTTTAAAGGAAACACAAACCAGGAAATCGAAAATGTTATCCCATTTCAAGTTACTAATATGTATGAAAGTGTTTTGATGTGGATAAATGAAAAGAATCTTGGTAAATTGCCCTTACTAAAAGCAGGAATAGTCATTTGTCCCTCTAAAGCAGATATAGATTGGAATGAAAATGTTAATTATATCTTGGTTGACAAGCCCCGAGATGCTTTTAGAAAAGTCATGGAAAAATTCTTTGTGATTACTCCAAAGTTTGGAATAAGTAAAAGTGCAAGTATCGATAGCTCTTCTAGTATTGGTGTTGATTGTTTCATTGGTAATAATGTTGTAATCGAGGAGAATTGTATAATTGGAGATGCAGTTCAAATTGATCATAATACTGTAGTAAAACAAGGTACAATTATCGATGAACAAGTAATTATTGGAGCAAATTGTACAATCGGAGGTGTTGGGTTTGGCTATGAAAAAGATACTGATGGGAGATATACTTTTATGCCTCATTTAGGAAACGTGGTTATAAAATCAGGTGTCGAAATTGGTAATAATGTGTGTATAGATAGAGCTGTTTTGGGTTCAACGATTTTGTCCAGAAATGTAAAGGTTGACAATTTTGTTCATATCGCTCATGGAGTTTTTGTAGATGAAAACTCACTTCTAATTGCGCACGCTATGATTGGCGGAAGTACAAAAATTGGAAAAAATGTTTGGGTAGCGCCATCATCTTCAATAATTAATGCATGTACGGTGGGGGACAATGCTTTGATTGGAATGGGTGCTGTGGTAATTAAACCTGTAGAGGAAGGGAAAGTAGTTGTAGGTAACCCTGCACGCCCTTTTAACGTAAATTAATAGTTTAGAATTAAATATGCATATATGTCATTTAACAAGTGCTCACTATCGATATGATTCTAGAATTTTTCAGAAACAATGTAGAAGTATTGCAAAAAGCGGAAATACAGTCACATTAATTGTAGCTGACGGAAAAGGCAATGAGTTAGTTAATGGAGTTACGATTATAGATGTTGGCGTTTTAAAAGGAAGAATAAAAAGGATGTTTCGTACAACACAGTTGATCTACAAAGAGGCGCTTAGAATTGAGGCAGATATTTTTCAATTTCATGATCCCGAATTGTTGTTTGTTGGACTTAAGTTAAAAAACAATAGTAAAAGAGTTGTTTTTGATTCACATGAGGATGCAGTTAGAACAATACTGGTGGCCCCTTATCTTAAGTCTCCATTGTCTAATATAATATCAAAAGTGTATGGGTACTTTGAGCGATTTGTTTGTAAGAGATTAGATGGTGTGATAGGGGCAACTCCTTTTATTGAAAGTATTTTTAAAAATATTTCTAAAAATGTTGTTAATATCAATAATTATCCGATTCTGAATGAAATGGAAAGTAATACATCATGGGACGAAAAGAAGGATGAAGTATGTTATGTTGGATCAATTGCCACTGTAAGGGGACTTAAAGAAGTTATAAAGTCGTTAGAATTTGTTACCAGTGAAACTAGACTCAATTTAGCTGGGAATTTTGCATATAAAACTATTGAAACAGAAGTTAAAAAACTCCCAGTTTTTGATAGAGTTAATGAATATGGATACGTGGATAGTACAGAAGTAAAAAAAATTTATTCACGTTCCTTAGCAGGCATTGTTACGTTGCATCCTATTCCAACATTCATGGAAAGTTTGCCAATTAAAATGTTTGAGTATATGGCAGCAGGAATTCCATTTATTATTTCAGACTTCCCTTATTGGCGAGAGCTATTAAAGGGCTATGAATGTTGCATTTTTGTAAACCCACTAGATTCAAAAGAAATCGCAAAAGCTATCGGTTTTTTTTCTTACAATAAGGATGAAGCTAAAAAAATGGGTGATAAAGGAAGGGAGTTAGTATATGAAAAGTTTGATTGGAAATTTGAATCTGATAAATTGATAAATTTTTATCAATCAATTTTATAATTTAATTTATGTGTGGTATAACAGGAGCTGTTGAGTTTAAAGGATTAAATCGCCTTAATTTTGGAAATGGAAGTGAGTTGCATAATTATATTTCGTCAAGAGGGCCTGATTTCTATGGGTTTGAGGTAGCAGACATCAAGGAGTGGAAAGTTACTTTTGGTCATTCAAGACTATCTATAATAGATTTGACAGCGGCTTCTAATCAACCAATGATATCTGACGATGGTAGATATATGCTAACTTTTAATGGTGAAATATATAATTATAAAGAGATTAAAGAGGAGCTTATTGCATTAGGTTTTTTATTTACTACTGAAGGTGATACTGAAGTATTATTAAAAGCTTGGGAGGCATGGGGACAAAAATGTTTGTCTAAGTTTAATGGTATGTTTGCTTTTGGAATTCTTGACAAATATTGTCATGAACTTTTTTTGGTTAGAGATCGTTTTGGAGTAAAGCCATTATTATACGGTTATCTTGATAAAGGTCAAGTATTGTTTTCATCTTCAATAGCTGCAGTTGCAAAGCAAGTCGGAGAAGAAGTTGATTTAGAATATTGCTCAAATGGAATTCGTTATGGCTTCTTTGAAGGGAATAAGGATTCTTCACCCTTTAAAAAGGTAAAATATGTTATGCCGGGTTCTATTCTTAAGTTTACATTAGGGGATAGCTTGACAGTAGAAGAACAAGTTTGGTATTCGTTAGAAGATGAAGTAGAAAAAAGGGTTGTTGAATTAATTAATTATTCAGATGATGAATTGATTGAAAAAGGCAAAATCCTTTTGCAAAATGCAACTAGTTTACGATTGCGTAGTGATGTTCCTTTGGCTGTATCGCTAAGTGGAGGTGTTGACTCTTCTTCAATTGCTGCTATTGCAAAATTGGAAGTAAATAATTTAGTTGGTTTTTGTTATGGATCTCCTACAAACAAAAAATCCGAAGGACCTGTAGTAGATCGATTTGTAAAAGAAAAGGGAATTGATATTCACTATATTCATCCAGAATATTCTTCTAAACAGTTAGGTGATTTGTTAGACAGGACTTTTGCAGCTCAAGAGGCACCATTTTTAGGACTTAGTGTTTTAGCTCAACAAGAGGTTTATAAGGAGGTTCATCAGCAAGGATTTAAAGTGTTGTTAGGCGGTCAAGGAGGAGACGAAATTTTTGCAGGCTACAGAAAATTTTTTTTAATCGCCCTACAAAATGCGTGGGATAAAAAAAATATGATTGATAGTCTTAGTTACCTACATTCTTTTGGAATTCTTCTTTTACAAGGAATGGGTGATTATAAGCTTTACTGGCAACAAAGAAATCGTTATATTAAAAAAACAGGTAAAGATTTGTCTTTTTTAAATTCTTTACCTTTAAGTTCGGTGGATCTTTTAGGACATACTACATTACGGAAACGTCAAATATCTGATGTTCAAAATTATAGTATTCCTTCTCTATTGAGATATGAAGATCGTAATTCAATGTCTTTTTCAATTGAAAGCCGATTACCATTGATGGATTATAGACTAGTTGAGTTTGCAATTGCTTTACAAGATAGAATGAAAATTAAACAGGGTTATGGTAAATGGGCTTTAAGAGAGATAATGGAATCTAAGGTTCCAGCGTATATATTGAAGAGTCGTGTAAAAAGAGGCTTTGATGTAACACAAAACTGGATAAGTAATGGCGTAGGTGATAGGATTAGAGCTAATTTATTAGATAATAAGAATAAAACTAAAGATTATGTTTTTGATTATTCTAAACTAGAAGGTAGTTTACAAAACGAAAATTTAAATAATAACAGCAATTTGCTTTATGAAGCGATGTTGTTGAATTTTCTTATTGATCCGATAAAAGCTCCAATAATTTCACGAGAGTATAAGAATGTGTAAGATAAATAAAAGGGTTTGGTTTATTTCAAAATATGCAGTTAGTCCTAGTTATGGTAATGCAACAAGACAGTATTTCATAAGTAAATATATGTCCGAAAAAGATTTTGATGTAACATTGATTTCGTCACAATCTTCAAATATCAAGGTTTATCAAAATTTAAAAGGCTATTACGAATTAAAAACCGATGGTTATTTAAAGATTTTCCTTTTAAAAGGACCCAGAATAAGTCTCGGTTTTTCTTTTTTAAGATTATGGTCATGGATTTTATTTGAATGGTATGTTTTGAAATTATCTTTGTTTGGTAAACAATTAAAAAAACCAGACGTAGTTATTATTTCATCATTGTCTTTATTAACTTTTTGTTCAGGGGTGCTGTTGAAATGGAAATATAAGACAAAATTAATTATTGAAGTTCGTGACATATGGCCTTTAACCTTAATAGAAATAGGAAGTTATAGTAAATACAATCCAATAGTTATAATCTTAAGAGGCATTGAAAAGTTAGGATATTCTTCTGCAGATGCCATAGTTGGTACAATGCCAAACTTAAAAGAACATGTTCGAAAATCAATAAAGAAAAAAACACCTGTTTATTGTGTACCTCAAGGGTATGATAGTAACATTTTTGTGAGTGATCTCAGCGATATATCAAAAATAAAATTGGACAAAATAAGGTTTGATAAATTTAGTGTTGTTTATGCAGGTACAATTGGTAAGGCTAATAATATTGATTTAATACTCAGCGTAGCGGAGAAGTTAATGATTAAAGCGGATAAAGTGCATTTCTATTTGTTAGGAGATGGCCCATTAAAAAATAAATATCTCTACGAATCTGCTGATTTGACTAATGTGACTTTTATTGAGCCTGTGCCGTCAGCGGAATTATCATTATTCTTATCTAATTTCAATTTACTGATTTGTCCTATAGCAAATCAATCTATTTATAGATTTGGTATTTCACCTAACAAAATAGTCGATTACCTTCGTAGTGGTAGGCCTATTCTTTTTTCATATAATGGATACCCGAGTTTTATAAATGGTGATAAATATAGTTTTACTGTGTCAGCGGATGATTCTGAACTATTTGCAGCTAAACTTGAAGCAATTTTGGAAATGAGTGAAGATACACTAATTGAAATGGGTAAAAATGGATTAAGTACAGTTGAAAACTATCATTCATTTGATTTTCTAGCAGATAGATATA
>NZ_MTCA01000170.1:0-6605 GCF_002150205.1 Flavobacterium sp. FPG59
GTTTTAAACTTATTAAAAACGATAAACCATTTTATACTTACAATGGTAAAGTGCAATTTGAAGGTGATCCTTTAGATTCTACATTCCTTCTAAATTACTTCAAAAAATTAAAATTAATTGAACAATATTTCAATGTTAAATTTAAGAATATAGATAGTAATCAGATAAATGAAAATATCGTTGAGCAAGTAATGGCGTATATAGAAAAACGGGTCCTTAAAGTTAAATTTGAAGGATTAAATTTTATGAACGAAAATAAAGAGGAGAGAGACTACATATTAGAAACATGCAAAGAAAAAGGAGTTTTTTTAATATCAGAAAATATTAAATCGACTTATTGTTTACATGGCTTAGATTTTGAAACAGGTTACTTAAACCAAATTATTGAAGATGCTTATATTGTCAATACTGAAGATTTGATAAATAATATCACTAATAAAGTTGAGATCAAAAGTAGAACTGAATCTATGCAAATCGAATTTAGTGATGAACAAGACATGCTTATAAAACAATAGCTTGATTCAATTATGTTGACACGTTTGCCTTGTCATGTTAAAAGAAAAGAAAAAAGTTAACACGTTACACTAGTCATGTTAAACAAATCGATAAAATATAACTTATTTAAATAGCTATTGCTATCCATTTAAAACACAAAAAAACCAACCATTGCTAGAGATTAACTCCGTTGATCCCAAGAAGGGCGTCTCACAATAAAATTAATGCTCGGCATTTCATGCCTGATCCTTTTTTGTTTTATAGCTTAGACAAACTAAAAAGTTTGCCACGCTTTAAAACAAAAAATGCTCTCCTTGCGGAAAGCATTTTTTTTGCAGAGAGGAAGGGATTCGAACCATTGCCAAAAAACCCCGTGTTAATAATACTTTCTGAAATTTTAAACTTCGTGTGCCACGAATGTGCCACAAAATCATTTTAATACCCAAAAACACTCCTCAGTATCTTAAAGTGCTTTCTACAAGAAAACAACCTTTCTTTTAAAGAACAAAATTCAACTTAATATTCTTCAAATATAATAAAAGATTGTTAGTTTCTATCAAATTAAATTCCTTTTTTCGATCACTTTTTCCCTATTCCCTCATCTGGATTACTTGAATTGCAATGCTACGATTTACCTTTTAATTTAAGCAGATACTTGTGTCAAACGCACCCCTTCGGGAGATTAACCAATCCCAAAAAAAATACATACTATCAAATTCTCCTAAGAAGCGTTTTGGCTGTCTTAGTCTCAAAGAAATAATTGGAAACAGTTATAAAAAACAAAGGCACTCCCTCCTATTTAGTTGGGAAAGCCTTCATTTTTTTAAAAACGGTACAGCCAATTTGATAAATCACTCCTCTGTCGTGAATCACCAAAAAGGCTGGCGATTAAATTGATAGTATGTACTATCTTTTTTTGCGTCTGGCTTTCTTTTTCATTTGCTTGGCAAATAATTCTTCATCATAGTCATCTGCTTTTGCATTGGGTAATAACCCTCCAAATACTTCAATAAGGCTGTTTTCTTCGCGGCTATACGACATATTTTCCTTAACTAAAAAATCAAACAGATTGTGTGGTTGTTTGATCTCTTGATTTATAGTGGCATTGTTTTTTGAAGCAAGATCTCCCTGTACAGATTGCTCCATTTTATTTCCATTATTCCACCAGTCATTGAATACGTTGGCCGAAAGGTTTTTGCCTAATTGCGAACCGTTCCAGACCGATTTCGATGCATGGTCTACAAAGGTGATTCCATAAACTCTGCCGTCGGCATTTCGTCTTACAACGGTATTGATACTTCGTTCCAACAGCCGCTTTTTAAATTCTTTTTCATCCGATGCCGCCTGTAAGCTCTTCTCAATGGTAGCCTTGAGCAAAGCTTTGGATGTCTCATTTTTCAATAATTCTTTGGACTGGGTATAGTGTTGTTGAAGTTGGACATATCCTGCCTGTTTACCGAATAAAGAAGCCTTAAAGGGATTGCTTGCTTTTTCACCCCTGTCATTTAATGCAAAATATGCCAGTCCCTGTCTTGGGATTCCGTTATATTCGCCTTTAATCTCTTCGGCGGTAATATTGAAAAGGGAAAGCAGGGCATTGTAGGTGCCGAAACCCTCAAATTTATAATACTTTGGCAAATGACGGATTACCGAAGCCATCTGGCTCTTTATATCCCCAGTTTTACAATCAACAGGTTTGAATACTTGGCTTTGTGGATTCTGTTTTTTCTCAATAGCCGATATCAGACAATATTCTTTTTCCAGTTCACGACAGACATCCATCGAACGCCTTTTTTCAAATTTGTCGGATATTTTCCTGCCGTCTTCATCCACGCAGACCGATACGATATGAATATGGGTACGGTCTATATCAGTATGTTTGAACACCACAAAAGGCTGTTCTGCATAACCCATTTTCTGCATATACATTTGCGCCAGCTCTTCAAACTGTTCATCACTTACCTTATCCTTCGGATCAGGATTGAGAGATATATGTAATATTGGTTTTTCAGTCTTTCGATTGGCCAGCAGATACGGTTCAAAAGAACGCAACAGCTGGCTGACGGCATAACTTCCGTCAGGAGTTTCAATTATCTTATTCGTATACAAAACCTGCCCGTTTTCCTTTTCCACTTTGAGCTGATTATACGCCAATGCCCCATACAAATTGCTTCCTCTTCCGATTTTCGCTATCATTTTTTCAGGTATTTTGTCTCAAATTCCTTGGTTAGCTGAATCATTTTTTGACACAATACCGCCATTTCAGCGGTCTGTTTTTCCAGTTTGTAGAGATAGGCTGAAGCTTTCTTTTCGGAAAAATTACGGTACAGTACTTTCACCACTTGGTTGTAATTTGTCCCGACACCCCTGAACTGGCCAAATAAAGTGGTTAGGCGCATATAGTAATCCATGGTTGCCTTGTCAACCTTTACTATCGTGATACCTTTTTGGAAAATACATGCCGTAATAAAATGCGCCTTTACATCCATCTTAGAAGTTTCATAGAGGGAAAGGAAACGTGCATTTTCTTCAGCCGTAAGGCTTATGGAATAACGATGAACGGCAGGATCTTTCTTGGGATGCCTGCCCCCCTTGTACCGAATGGTTTTGCCGTTGCTTTCCATAATTATTATTACTGCTATTCTCTAAATAATTTTAAACCAAAAATATTTCATTACTAGTAATGACTTTCAGATATTGCAGGATGTGGAATCATTTGGCTTAACATTTCCACACGTCATTTTTGCTCTTAAGGACATCCGACGTCAAATAGAGCCATGACAGGACAGTATGCAAGAGTGCCCCGCTTTCGAGATTAATTTCATCAAAAACGTGAAATTATGCTCTATAAAAAAACAGTCAAATTTCCTGATTTCACTAACATAACATTGGCTAATCTAAACATCAATATTAGAAATGTTTTAAAAGCCGTTAAAATTGATAATAGTGAATTATTTAGCACACATAATCTCAGAGGTAGTTTTGTTAGTAACCTATCGTTATTAGGGCTGTCCGAAACAATAATAAGCTATGTTACTCATCCTTCGAAGAAAAATAATTCTTCAAGCGTACATATCTACGATCGAAGAAACATGTTAGATAAAGCAATTTTATTTACTGAAGAAGTTAACAGAATTAATAAACTTAAATCATCAAAGCTGTACTTTTTTAACCGAAATTAGCGGAGAAATCTTAAAATAATGCAATTAAATGTCCATAGATAAACATATAAATTTTAACCAATTATCCCCTGGTCAGTTTGAAGAATTATGTTTCGAACTTATAATTAAGCATGGCTTTACATCCATAACCTGGCGACAGGGCGGAGCCGATAATGGCAGGGATATAGAAGCAGATTTTTCTATTTCAAATGGCTTGCTTGGTACATTTAGCGAAAAATTCTTTTTTGAATGTAAGAGATATGAAAAAGGAGTCCCTCCTGCTGAACTTTACTCAAAAATAGCATGGGCTGATGCTGAAAAACCTCAACATCTTGTATTTTTTATATCCTCATATCTAACCAACAATGCTAGGGAATGGATAGAAAAAATTAAGAAAGACCGATTTTACAAAATTCATGTATTAGAAGGAAAATCATTAATTAAAATTCTTACTCAGCACGATGACTTGATTTCAAAATATTTTATAAAAGACAAGTTTATTAATCTTTTGGATGAAACTATTTCTAAGTGGACTTTGCATAACCTTACCCCAAATTTTTGGACATATTATTACCTTTTAGAAAATCTCGACAAGGAATCTCTGACTACTAATCAGTTAGTTTATCTATATGTGCTGTATTTCACCAACTATTCTAAATTAGAGGAACTTGAGAATGAAATTTATCATGGTATCATAATTTCAGATCACTTAAATGAGCTAAGCGAATTACTAAAGAAAAAACATTCATGCGATCACTCGGTTTTAATTGGTGAATTTGATTTTGATGTGCTAAGTGATGAAGGCTATTTAAAAGCGGATGAGGAAAGCAACCTAAAATTCAACTATGACTTTATCGCTACGGAGGCTTCAACAAAAAAACCAGATGGAAAAAGCTACAAATTATGTTATTATTTGTTTAGACGTTTATCATCAAATGAAAGCATTGAAATAATACTACATCATACTTCGTCATTAGATTTTAAAATCCGGTATTCCAACAGCTATACTTTTGAACAATTTAAGGAAGCTTTAAACTTAATCAACTTACGTAAACAATTTCAGGATGAAGTTATAAAACTTAGCACCAATATGAAATAGAATCATCCTTGTATAACTTATCTAAATTTCATCGTACTTTAATTAAAAACAGAAGACATTACTGTAATGTAAAGTTTTATATTTACTCAACAGATTTAAAAACAGATTCAATAAATGTTATACGATTACGACAAAGAAACTTTTGAGAAAATACGAAGCCTACCACACGGTTTTTATTTGAATTATGACAAGAAAAAAAATCTAGTCCTAACAATTAAAGTACTTGCAGGTGTGCTTGCGTCTATTGTAAAAGGCTGCCCTATCACTTTATATTTAATTAAAGATGAAAAACTGACTACGTTGTACATAATGGACCATCCAACAATGCCATTATATTTTAAAGGTATTAATTTTAGTGAGGAAGATAAAGATTTTAAAAACTTCGAGGCAGTTGTAATAGATCTGATCAAAGCTGAAAGTTTCACATTAGTCGTGATGAACGAGACACATTACCAGATTGTAAATTCAAAAATCAGCAAAAAAAATTCATTCAACCTTTTCGTAAAATGGCTGGCAGACGGTGAGCAGGTATTTGAAATAATATTGTCAAATAGCAGCTTCAGCACTGATAACATGCCTATGTACATTGATTCGTTTGAAAATAAAATATGGGATAACAAACTTATTGACAACAAACCATATTATAAGTTTGACGAGTACACGAAAGATGGAAAACATGGATATCATCAAGAGTTTTCTTTTAGAAATATCCTTTCACTTTATTATGAGCCTAATGTAGAATTATTTCATTCTATCAAAAAATTAAATGGAGAAGAATTTACAGATTTCGTTTTAATGTATGAAAGAGCAATAGTTCTGATCGAATCTAAGTATACTATAAGCTCAAAACAAACTATGTTTAATAAAGCTATTAGTAAAGCAGTTAGGCAACTTGAAAAAGCAGAAACAACAGTATTGGAGCAACCAGATTCCATCGCGGACCCTAAAGTGCGTCACGCGTTGTTAAATTTTGAAGTCCTTTTAAAAATGTGTGTTTTTTACGATGACGGGAGAGATTTATCGAAAGCTTTTAAAAACATTTCTCAAAGTTATCCCGCACAAAACTTACCTCTTTTTATCTCTATAGATACTTTCTATCAATTTGCATCCTATATCCAAATAAAGAATGAGAACTACAAATATTACATACTTAAAAATCTTCTTAAAATTAAAGCTGAATACTCAAAAAAAAACGAAATCATTATAATTAATGGCTTTAATATAAATACTGGCGTTATAGAACTTGTTAGATAGTACTAATTACATGTTGTTGCTAACAAAGCTTTATCTATCTCCCAAAGTCCGCCTTTTGTATGGCATAACACATCTAAATAATCTTTTATATTTTCTTCAAGAACCACAAAGCAAAGTAAATGCGTCGGTCTTGAAAATCCTACGTACATCATCTTTAAAGTTTCTTTAGCCCTAGCATCCTTATCAACGCGATATGCATGATATTGATTAAGGAATGGATTTGGTAACACTTCTTCCGATTTTGTTTTTGTACGTGCTTTAGAAACAACTTTCAACTTCTTTGTTTCATATTCAAAATAAGAGGTTTCAATATACATAGTAGCACAGTGCGTCTGCCCTTTTACTGCATGAATTGACTGCAAATCTATCTCTATTTCATCTTTAACAAGAACGGAAGCAGATGGAATTTCATCTGTTTTAAAGTCCAATGATTCGATAAACTCCTTTGATCTATTAATTGAGTAAGTAAAAAAATCTTCTTCATCTGACCATCTTAAACCAATGAAATCCTTACTATTTATAAATGTTTTTATATCGTCAAAAACCTCCTCATTTTTTCCATTAACAGCAGCATTAAAACACCAATAAAATAATTT
>NZ_MTCA01000347.1:0-1782 GCF_002150205.1 Flavobacterium sp. FPG59
AATTACTAAAGTGTGAATCTTGAAACAATCACAAAAAGTAATGTAACAACTAAACTGTGTTAATTAATGACCTTTGTAATATACAAATCAATAAAAAAAATAAACAATGAAAAAGTCTAAAAAATTAATTTTCGCATCAATAACATTAGGATTATTATCTTTCACGGGAATCCAAGCCCAAGAAAAAACTCCAGCTTTTGGTTTTAAAGGAGGACTTAACTTTTCAAACTTATACACAGATACTGTTGATGACAATAATGTATTAACAGGTTTTAATGCTGGTTTATATGCTAAATTCCCAATTACAAACAGTATTGCAATTCAACCTGAGATTAGCTACACTACAAAAGGATCTGAATTAGTGTACAACAGTTTTGGAGTAAATGGAACAGCAAAATTCAATATCAATTATATCGAAGTACCTATTTTACTTGTTGCTAATTTAACGGATAACTTCAATGTACAAGTAGGTCCTTATTTAGCATACATGGTTAGCGGTAAAACAACTAATGATTCTAATCTTGGTTCATCAGTTCGTACATTAGATACTGATGATTTCAATAAATTTGATGCTGGTATTTCTGGAGGTTTAGGTTTTGATTTAGATGCAGTAAATTTTGGAGTACGCTACAATTACGGACTAACTAAGATTGGTAAAGATGATAGTTTTACATCTTCAGATGCTAAAAACAGTGTATTTAGCGCTTACGTAGGTCTTAGACTAAACTAATAACTAACATTAAACATATTTATCATGAGCAATCTTCTTTACACAATAGCAGTTATTTTAGTGATTTTTTGGGCAATCGGTTTTTTTGCTTATAGTGTTGGATCCATCATCCACATTCTTCTTGTTCTAGCGGTAATAGCTATACTATTCAGATTAATTTCTGGTAGAAAAATATAATATTCAATACTAATTCTAATCATTAAAACTATAAAATATGAGTAATCTTCTTTATACAATAGCAGTCATTTTGGTAATTTTTTGGGCAATCGGATTCTTTGCTTATAGCGTAGGTTCAATAATTCATGTCTTATTGGTAATTGCTGTAATAGCAATATTGTTTAGGCTTATTTCAGGTAGAAACGTATAAATAAATAATTATAACTTTAAAAATTTGCATTATGAAATCAGATAAAATAATATTAGGAGTTTTAGGTGGAGTGGCTGTAGGAGCATTATTAGGTGTTTTGTTTGCACCAGATAAAGGTAATAACACTAGAAAAAAAATTGCTGACAAAAGCAATGATTATACTGACGAATTGAAATATAAGTTGGATAACATTTTGGGTACTATTACTCAAAAATATGAAAAAATTTGGGCAGAAGGTGAGAAACTTGTTGCTGAGGGCAAATCTAAAATGAATGAAGTTAAACATGATGGAGAAGATCTATTAGCTCAAGGTAAAGCATCTTTTAACGAAGTAAAAAAGGATATTAATTCAATATAATTTGTATTACTTCTTTAAAAAATTAATTTTGATATAAATTTTAGGAAAATGGAAAACAACGCATCATCAATAGAAATGCTTTTTGAAAGAGCAGAGAATTATACTAAAACTTCAATAGAGTTAGCTAAACTTAATGCAATTGACAAAACTGCTGACGTGGTTTCATCACTAATCTCTAGAATGGCAATTTCTGTTGTTTTTGCGATGTTTGTTTTTCTTTCAAACATTGGACTGTCACTTTGGGTAGGTGAGCTTGTAGGACAACTATACTTTGGTTTTTTTATTGTTGGTGCCTTCTATCTAGCACTAGCACTTTTACTATACTAC
>NZ_MTCA01000256.1:0-4059 GCF_002150205.1 Flavobacterium sp. FPG59
TTCGATAATAGACCCAACACCGCCATAAGCACTTATGGTTTTTCTTGTTTGAATTTGTTCGTATTTCCCCATTTAATTTGCTAATTTTATTATACTGTTAGTGTCAATTTCTCTCATCGACATCATCAAGCTCCATTCATCTAGGTCTGCAATTTTTTGAATTAATAATTTGTATGTAAGTCCTTCTTCTTTTGTCGTCCATTTTTTTACATATTCATCAAGTTTATTAATTGCATAATCACGTTGTTTTTTGTTTTTAATTCTTTCAGATAAAAATGTTTTTAACTCATCAATATTACCATCGAAATCTTTCGCTTGACTATTTAAATATAATCCTTTTTTGTGTCTGACATAAGCAACTAAGAGACTTGCCATAACTTTATCTACTGCTATTTCTGTAAATGGTGTTACACTTAATGGTTCTACATATTTATAGTAAGCATTGTGAAAACTTACATAGTTTTCAAAATAGGATTTATCTCTTGAACGGTTTGCATCTAAAAGGTTAATCACTATACCCATATCTTCACGTCCAACTCTACTTGATGCTTGAATGTACTCAGCTACGTTTTTAGATTGCCCATTCATTAACATCACATTCAATCTTTTTATATCAATACCGACCGAAAACATATTTGAAGCTAAAACTAAATCAACCGTTTGATGAACATAATCTCTTCCTTCATATCTATTTAAGCTAAATGATTGTTCTAACTGATCTAAAAGTTTTTTAATTGAATTGCTTTCAATACGACTAGTCAATTCTTTGGTTCGAGAAGGTAATCCTTTCCAATTAAATGCATATTTATCTCTACTTATATTATATCTACTGTGAAGTAATTTTATTAATGAAAGTATTTCTGCCGGAACTTTATTATAAATTTTACCAACATCTCTTAGACTATTGTAAAATGAAACAATTGTCCAGAAATAGTTCATTTCATTAATGCATTCTTCTTGAGTTAGTTTTTCGTTTTCTACTAAATATTTGAATAGTTCAATACGTGCAATGAATAAGTTCCCTAATATTTGAATTTGTGAATTAAGTCCTGTTTTACCAGTTGGCATAAATCCAATATGTTTTCTTGTACTATCTTTAGATACGAAAGAAAAAAAGTTGTCATTATAACTTAATCCCATTGGAGGAAATATGTTTAGCTGTCTATTACCGTACAACATTTCAACTTGATGTGCTGTATTTCTTGTTGTTGCTGTTGATGCAATAATTTTAGGTTTTCTATTTCCTTTTGTTGATAGTAATTCTACAATAGATTCGTAAATACCCGTTATGGAACCGAGTGGGCCGCTTAATAAGTGTAACTCATCTTGTATGATTAAATCGGGTGGTAGTTTATGTTTTTCAAGAGAATTAAATAGTTTATGTCCTTCTTCTCTATGTGAAATCATAGCAAATTTGTCCACTGTAGCAAAAAGTAATGTAGGTGGAGTTTGGTAAATTTTATCATCTACAAAATATATTGGTAATTCATTACTGAAAGTACAAGCAGTATTTATACATTTCACTTTAAATGAATTTGCTGTAGCGTGGTATCCTTGTTCAAAGAAATTGAATTTATTTTTTGATATAATCTTACATCCACACCAGGAACAATTTTCAATTGGAAAAGTATTAACTTTTTGTAAATCGTGATTTTTTTTTGAATTTGCTTTTACTAAGTTGTCATTTATCTTATTATAAATTCCTAATGCATCTTTAAACGAATTAGGTGTTGATGAAGCTCCAACCCACATACCAATTGAGATAGGAGTATTTCCAAAATAATACTCATCATTATTGTTAAATTGTTTTCTTAAAAAATCTAATGATAGTATTAGTTTTGTTGCACGTTCAAACTGTTGGGCTGTTAGAAGTCTTAAAGTGTAACGCATTATTACTGCTACACCATCAGCGCTGTCCTCATTTAAAATTCTTCTACTAATTATTGTAAAAGCAGTTAAAGCTAAATATGCTTCCGTTTTACCACCACCAGTTGGGAACCACAATAAATCAACTATATTATTTCTGTCTTCAGAATCAGGATTGATTAGTGATTCAAGGTTTAAAAGAAAAAAAGCTAATTGAAATGGTCTGTATTTGGGATTGAAAGTAGTATTCTCTCTAAAATAATCTAGGTTGTTATACTTTATATTTTCCTCTATTTCTGTTAGCTCTACATTCTTTTTACCAAAATGTTTCTCATTTGAAACAAACATTTGAATGAACATTGCCGTATTGGCTAACTTAAACGATTTGAATGCATCATCGTTATTTTTTAAAAATGCTATGTTCTTAATAAGTCTTTCAAATGTTTCCGATTGTTTTCCAACTATATTTTTTTTGATATTTTGAAAATTGTCTGCTGTTTTAATTGTTATTTGTTTATCAATCCATTTTTGATATTCTTTTACGAATAAATAGAGCTGATCTATAATTTCATCATCATTCAAATCAGACCAAATAGATAACTTTTTTAGTTGTGTAATGGATTTTAAACCTTCTGGAAAATCTTCTTTAAATTCATTACTATAACTCTTGATATCTACTTCTGGTAAGAAAGTTGTATAAAGTTCAGTAGGTTGTTTATCATCATTCCAATGAACTGCACAACCGTGACCAATAGCAAAAGAAAATTCTTCTCTGTATTGAAAGTTTATTGTGTTTAATTCTTCATCAAAAGGGTTGTTTTCAGTAAATTGTTTGTACGGTAAAAATTTTGTTCCATTTACTTTAATATGTGCTTGAAACATTGCTTTTGAATTTAACCTCTCATTACTAAATGAAAATTTCTTTTTTGAATGTTGTAATCTGTTAGCAAGCAAAATTTTAATAAACTTCCCGTGAGTTGTTTGTAATACTTTTTTATAAAAACAAGTAATCGTTTCTTTTGTTTCTTCTTCAACTTCTAATGGAATTGGAATAGCTTCATTTGAGTTTTCATCTTCAAGTTTAATTTTGATTATTTTTTGTTCATTTGGTAAACGTTTCCATAATCTTCCAAGTAGTAGTTCAACTTTTCTATATCCAACGGAGTCTATTAATTCTTTTTGCTGTTCGTGTTCTTGAAATGTTTTCTTTAAGTTTCTGACATTTATTCCACTTTTTCCAAATGTTTCTCTATTGAATATTAAAAAACCATCTTCATACACTAAATGTTGTTTTATTGGATTAAATGGATGGTTATTGAATTTCTCAAAATCTTCTTTAGTTATTTCAACTTTAGCTTCAAGTGGTTTTAATTGTTTGTATTTAGCGTATATGAACTCAATTGTAATTTCTTTTTGGTCATTAGGAACACAAAAAGTTAAGCCAAAATTTGTTGGAAAATATTGATTAGCTTCTGAATATTCACTATCACTATTTACCTTAGCCTTCTTTTCAGTATTATCATCTTCAACTTGAATAGAATCATTTTTATCGACTAAATCATTAGTAATTTTAATGTTATCATCTATTATTTCAGCATTTGCATTTGATTCATTTTCAAATCCAAAACTGTCTTGAATAGGGTCAACAATTTTTTCTGGAAAAACAATACCCGAAAAGTATCTACTTAAAGGATAATCTGATATGATTTCATTTTCAGCATCACTAATTAAAACATCAGAACCTGGGCCAATTAAGTTCTTTTGTATGGTATCTCTAAATATTAATCTTGGTTCTTCTTTATACTTATTCTTCATTAGAAATTATTTTTTGTTTTATAACTTTTTCAACTATCGTATCGATTAGTTGTTCAATTATTTCATCGTTAAGTTTTTTCAAAGCATCACTTTTTTCTGTTTTATTAGAAGCTATATAGTCTAATAAATCACTTCCTAGCAATCTGCCAGCTTGTTGCCTTATAGAGTGGTCTTTTTTTGAATAAACCACGAATTTATCATAATCAGTAACGATCAATTCGTTTATTAAACCAATTCTTTCACAATGATTTTTTATAGCATTTAAAACTTTAATTCTTGGAAATCGTGTACTCGAATTATTATCAAAATAATTTTTAAAAGTGCCAAGATTGATTTTATTAGAATTATCAAATATTTTTGAATGCAGTGTTTCAATAC
>NZ_MTCA01000231.1:0-4693 GCF_002150205.1 Flavobacterium sp. FPG59
ACTATAGCAACAAAAAACGGAATTAAGACTATAAAAAAAGCAATAAAATAGTCTTTTTTATTTTGCCCTTTGCTACAAATTGCAAATAAAAATGAAGTTAATAGGCAGGCTAAAAAAGGTCCCACAACCATCATTAATAATCCAGCTCCTGCTGCGCCACACATTGGTTTTGATAGTAACGAATCCATGTTGTGAAAGAAATAAAAAATGAAACTCCACCAAATTAAATATAAAAATAAGATTAGGGTTGTTTTTTTATGTCTTTTGGTATAATCAAAAATAGTTGTAGTCATTTTAATAAACATATTTGAATTTACAGCTCAAGGTTATTTGCCGAATTTATAAACAAGTCAATTTTATCATCAGTAAGATTTTGAATGTTTTTAGTAATTTTTTCAATATCCCAATTCCACCATTGTATTGCTAACAATTTTTCAATTTGTTCTTTTGTAAATCTTTTTTTTATCTCATTTGCGGGGTTCCCTCCAACAATGGAGTAGGGTTCTACATTTCTAGTTACCGTCGAATTAGATGCAATTATCGCCCCGTCACCTATTTTTATTCCAGGCATTATAGTCGAATTATACCCAATCCAGACATCGTTTCCTATCTCTGTATTTCCTTTATTTGGATACTGTTTTCCTTCCATGGCATTTTTCCAATCCTCTCCAAATATTGCAAAGGGATAAGAACTTATTGATTTTGAGAGGTGATTTGCCCCATTCATTATGAATTTTACATCAGAAGCAATCATACAAAATTTGCCTATAATTAATTGGTCTCTAATAAAATCGAAATGGTATTTTACATTTTTTTCAAAATTAGACACATCTTCGAAGTCATCATAATATGTATAATCGCCTACGATGATGTTCGGATTTGTGATTGTATTTTTTAAAAAACACAAGCGGTCGTAGTTGGCTAGAGGAAAAACACTATCCTTATCAGGTCCTGTCATTTTTAGGATTATTAAAATTAGATTTTATCAAATGCTTTGTTTGCTTGAACAGCAACGCTGATCAAATATACTATTATTTTAAAAATAGAGATCGGGAGAACGTGTTTTGTAAGCTTCTTCTAAATTGTCAAAAAAATACGGGATCTTTTGGAAGTGGTTTTAGTAACGTGTTAAAAATCAATGCATTTGAGATTCCTTATTTTTTATTTAGAGCTCACGTCAATTTGAAATAAACTTACTGTTGCGTTGTCATAATGTGCTGGAAGTCCTTCAGTGTTTCTAAGTTTCAATAAACCTAAAAACTCAAAGCCACATCTTGTGTAGTGATTAATTAACCCTGAATTATCGCCAACTGTATCCATTCTTATGAATTGTTTTTGATTTTCTTTGGCATAATTCTTTGCCCATTCTACAATTTTGCCCACTAAATTTTGTCCGCGAAAATCAGGATTGGTTGCAATACGGTGAATGTAAACAGCTGGATCTTCGTTACGTTCCTCCCAAATTTGCGGATCATCAAAAGTTGTCGCCCACACACAAGCAATTTTACCCTCTGCAACTATTTTCCATTGTCTGTTTTCTAAAATTTCAGTTTCAATAAGTTCTCTATCAAATTCTGGCCAATGGCTGGTAAATCTTGTCTTCTGAAAATCGGTCGCGATTTTGTATAAACGAAAAATTTCGTCTGTGTCGTTACTGTTGCTATTTTGTATTTGAAAGTTCATTTTGATTTTGAATTATTAGGGCAAATAAACTAATTTAATAGATGATTGCCTATGTTTACTTTGTGACTGTTTTAATTACCATCTCTAAAGTTTTTAACACTTTCGTTGGATATGGTAATAAAATCCAATTTTCCTTCGCATTTATCTCCTAAAGGTGCTTGTATTCCAAATCCAACTTTTACAGTGGAAGAAAGGTCTAATCCAAAACAACGAACAAATCGCCATTGTTGACCATTGACTGAATAATGAAGTCCCCAAAAATCACCTTTACGAGTTATACGCAACCAACATTTATTGGATGGGAGTAATTCACCATTGGCGTCATCCGACCAATTATCTGTGATTACAGAAACCACATTGTACATTGTGTCAACGCCTAGTTCAACTGCTAATTTTATCCATCGGGTTTCCGTTTCTCTCACCATCAAGAAAGCTGCGTCGTAGCTAAAGTTTCCTTTTGTTTCAACTTCCGCTTTGATGGTAAAATCACCAGTTTTTTCGGTATAAAAAAAAGAAGCATCATCAATTATAGCTTCTTTGTATTTGCAAATGAAATCAGTTTTAGCATTTGCTACAAGACGAAATCCGGAGTCAGTATCACTTATCTTGCAAGCATTCAAACTGTTGTTAAAAGTATTTTTCATATATTTTATTTGATTTTTTTTCTTTGATGGTTATATCTTTTTGCAATAATTTTTATTATTCTATCCAAAAGTTCCCAACAGAATAGGTTTTTGCTGTTCCGCTAATAATAACTCGGTCACCTTTGTCTTCACAATATAATTTGCCCATTCGTTCCGAAACTTGTTGCCCATAAAGTACTTTTTTATCAAGTCTTTTTGACCAAAATGGCACCAAAGAACAATGAGCAGAACCTGTTACAGGATCTTCTAAAATGGAGGCTTGTGGTGTGAAAAAACGAGAAACGAAATCACAGTCATCTCCAATTGCTGTTACAATTATTCCGCCTGGATCAAGGTTGATTTGGTCAAACAATTGTCGATCAATTTTAATATTTCTAATTGCTGTTTCGTTTTCATAAACCAAAACATAGTCTCTTGATTTTAAAATTTCCCTAGGTTGGATATTTAAAGATTTTGAAATTGTCTCGGGTAAAGTATCTGCAATAGGCATTCTTGATGGGAAGTCCATTTTGTATAGTCCATCTTCAACTTTAACAATTAAGTCGCCACTTAATGTTTCGAAAACAATTTCATCTTTTTTGTAATCTAAAATTGTCTTTAAGCAATGTGCTGTTGCAAGTGTGGCGTGACCGCATAAATCCATTTCAATTTCTGGCGTAAACCATCGCAAATGGATTTTTTCTCCTTTATCTACAAAAAAAGCGGTTTCTGCAACGGCATTTTCTTTAGTTATTTTCAACAAAATGTCGTCTGATAACCAATTGTCAAGAGGCACCACACAAGCAGGATTTCCACCAAAAATGGTATCTGTAAATGCGTCAATTTGGTAAAGTTTTAATTCCATTTTTCTTTTTATTTTATAATAAACAGCATATAGTCAATTTCTTTTTTGAAAAGACTATATGCTGTAATTTTTGTTAATTATGCATCCACAAGGATCACTTGACCAGTAATAAACCCATCAACCGAACGTTCAAAAGCTTTACCAACCAATGCACTAGGTACAGGTTGAAATCCTGGCATCATATCACCGTAAACATCCCAAGCCTCCGCTAAAACTGTTGGATTTACTGAATTTACACGAATACCTCTTGGCATTTCGAAGGCTACACATTTTACAAAGGTATCAATGGCACCACTCGTTGTTGCATCTGCAATGGCAAAAGGAATAGGCTTTAAATTTAGTATACCTGTAATAAGCGTAAAGGAACCTTTATCAGCAATGTATTCCTGACCTATTCTAACAATGTTGATTTGCCCCATCATTTTACTCATAACTGTACTTATCCATTGGGCTTCTGTCATTTCCTCGAAGGTTGCATATTCACAAACACCAACTGTATTAACAACCGCATCAAAATGACCTACTTCTTTAAATAATTTCCTTAAAGATTCTTCACTAGTAATGTCAACTTGGAAGTCACAACCGTCTTGAGAGCGACCTGCTGTAATCACTTTGTGTTTTCCTAAACCTGTAAGTGCTGCTTTCCCCATTTTCCCATTAGCACCTATTAAAATTACTGTTTTCATATATTTAATTATTTTTAATTTGAAGTGCAAAATTACACTCCTGCCCTTCTAAGCGCGTAGGACATTTGTCTAATAATTAAATCGATGCTCTTATTCTACTTAAATGTCTTTGAGTAATTCCAAGATAGGACGCTATATAGTGAAGTGGAATTTGTTGTACAAATTGTGGATAGTTGTTTATCAAATCTACATATCGTTTTTGGGCGTTGGATTTTTGATGATTAAATATCCATTTTTCGAGTTCAACATATTCTTTTTCAGCAATTATTTTTAAAAAATTCAACCATTTATTGTTTGATTTCGCAAGGTTTTCTAATGTGTTTTTTGAAATTGAAATTATTTCAGAATCGGTTAAAGCTTGTAAATTTTCTTCTGATTTATTCTGTGTAATAAATGAAGAATAAGCCACTAATAATGTATTAGGAAAGGTAAAACAATAGGTTATTTCTTCGTCATTATTAGAATAATAAAATGATCGAAAAATACCAAAATTCACGAAGGAAAGCGTGGTACAGATTTCATCTTGTTTAATGAAAAAATCTCCTTTTTTTATCGTAGAAATAGTCGCTAAACTTATAAATTCATTTATTTCACTATCTGTAAATAAATTGTATTGTTTTAAGTATTCCAACAGTTGATTTTTCTTAAACATAGTACTTGTTTTAAGCTTTAATTCTATAATTCGTATTTATATTTTGCTGCTTTGCAAAGTTAGCAATTACAAGTGTAGAGTTTTAAATCCCTTTCAAATCATTGATGATATAAAAAATATGACATTGATTTACTGGCTGTTTTTCTATAAAATCATTTGTACTTAGTTTATTAAAATACTTTAC
>NZ_MTCA01000407.1:0-1002 GCF_002150205.1 Flavobacterium sp. FPG59
TATTAAACCTATAATTAAAGCAATAACAAATTCAGTAAGGATAGAAGGAATTTGAGGAAATAGACCATGTAAAAAAGGGATTTCATGAACAAATATTCCACCTGCAACTAATAATAAAGCAATGGTACCAATAACTGATAAACTCTTTATAACTACAGGTAATGCTTTTACTAGGACATTACCAATTTTTGCACCTATACTATTTTCATTTTTACTCATGCTGATTAACTTGAGACCCGCTTCGTCCATACGCACAATAAGACCTACGATTCCGTAAACTCCAACTGTGGCAATTAATGCTATAATTGATACTACCATGATTTGAGAAGTGATAGGTTTTCCAATAACAGTTCCAAGTGCAATGATTACAATTTCTACCGATAAAATAAAATCAGTAATGATAGCTGATTTAATTTTTTCTTTTTCAAATGAAAGTATCTGCTCTTCGGTCCATTCTGTAGTTGTAAGCTCTACTTTTGCATGTTCGTGAGGGAAAAAGTATTCGTAGATTTTTTCGGCTCCTTCATAAGCCAAGTACAAACCACCCAATACCAAAATTATGGTAACAGCTGTTGGTAGAAAATAACTGAGCACAAATGCAATTGGGAGAATTATTACTTTATTAAGCAACGAACCCTTAGAAATAGCCCATAAAACAGGTAATTCTCGATTGGAAACGAAACCGGAAGCTTTTTCAGCATTTACTGCTAAGTCATCACCTAAAATCCCAGCTGTTTTTTTTGCTGCTATTTTGCTCATTACAGCTACATCATCCATCATTGCTGCGATATCATCTAATAATGCGAAAAATCCTGATGCCATTTTATTTTTTTTAAGTTTATTAAAAAATTGAATTACAAATTGTAGAAAATTTTCTTTCTGTTTTTTGTTTTGCGAAGCTAAAACTTTTTATTCAAACTTTAATTCTTAAAATGTCAAAATGTATGTATTCTACACTTATAAAATTGCTTTTTACGCTTTTCAGAATCTATAGTCATGTAC
>NZ_MTCA01000315.1:0-2434 GCF_002150205.1 Flavobacterium sp. FPG59
AAACCAATGTGTAAAATGATTTAAAATCACATTTGAGTTGCAAAAAAGTAAAATTATGTTCAGCTTTAAATAATCTACAAAAGGTCCTGGAGACTAGCTCGGGCTTGTGAGATCGTTGTAATGAGTGTTGCTAAAAGGGTATTTAACTTCTATCTTCTACTATTATGATCTGTATTATGCGCTTAGTGTTTAAGAATATTGACTAGTTACTAATCAGCAAAAAAGGTATTCTTTCAGGCAAACACAAACCTATTTTAGAGGATAATGTGGATGAAAAGTTCTTATGAAATTTGACGTTGATACCGTTTTGATTACTGAACTTTCTGCATCGATTATAGTGTTATTGAAGCACAACTGCTTATTTTTTTTCATCTATAGACGTAAAGAAACCTTGCTGATGCAATCAGTTTTGTTTTATTTATATTGTTATTTTGTTTTCTCAGAGGGTAATGTAAAATAAAAAGAAGAACCTGCGCCTTCAGTACTTTCTACCCAAATTTTACCTCCATTTTTTTCTACAAAGCCTTTCGATAATATTAATCCGATACCAGCTTCTTTATCCTTTTTCCATGTGTTTGAAATAGTGGTTATTTCAGGTGTAAAGAGTTTATCTTTAATTTCTTTTGTAATGCCTAATCCATCATCTTTTATTTCAATGATAATTGAATTTTCTTTTGTTTTCGCACGAACTACAATTTTACCTTCTTTATGCGAATATTTTATTGCATTGTTGAGTAAACTATGGAGTATTGAAAACAGCATTTCGCTGTCTGCAAAAACATTTATATTTTTCTTTATGTTGTTATGAAGGTGAACCTTATTTGTAACAGCAATGTCATTTAGCGCATCAAACACTTTTTTAACATCGGTATAAAGGTTAATTTTTACGGGAGCAAAAGCTTCTGATGCGTATTTTATTCTTGCCCATTCTACTAGATAATCCAGTAGGTCTAATTGCTGTTTTGATGTTATTTGAAGTAGTTGGAGCATTTCTTTTGCTGCTGCCTTATCCATTTTATCAAAATTTTTATTCAAGTATTCAGCGGTTCCTGTCACACCTGTTAGTAGGGTTCTAAAATCATGTGAAAGTATAAAAAGTATACTTTCTTTATGCACACTAAGTTCTTCTACATCTTTAGCATACTTTTCTGCATTTTGTCTCTCGGTTAGGTCTCGAAGGATTTTGACAAACCCTTTTACTTCTCCATCTTCACCTTTTAAAGGATAAACCTGACCGTATGCATAAAATTTGCTTCCGTCTTTACGAATGTGCCATCTGTTGTCTACGGCTTTTCCGTCCTGTAAAGCTTTTGTAGTTTCAGTTTTTGGCAAGCCTTTGGTTTTGTCATCTTCAGTAAAAATAATATCAAAGTCTTTCCCCATTATTTCTTCTACCTCATATTGAAATAATTGTGTTGAGCCAGAACTCCAGCTGTTTATTTTTAAGTCATTATCCACTGAAAAAATAGAATAATCAGGCATGCTGTCTATAACCTGACTAAAAAACTCTGTTGAAAGGATGTGCTCACCTTCGGGTGCGGTTGATTTTTTATTTTTCATTTTTCATTTAGGTTTTTGTTAAAGTAAAATGAATAACATTATTCCACTCATTACAATCATCAAAGCATCTTCAATAATAGTTACAGTACTCATGGGTAAATTGAAAATTGCACCTAAACAGGCACATTGAATTTTCTTTTTGTTTAAGACTGATTGCAATACACCAATGATACTGATACTCATTACAAGTACAGTAAGTGAATTAGTTAGTATGGGATTGAAATTAATTAGAAACGCAATTCCTAAACCTAATTCAATAATAACATATAGGTAAGCCCATACTGGAATTTTTTTCGCTAAAACATCATACATCACATAACTATCCGCAAAACCTTTGATATTTAGTAATTTAAAAAAAGAGAAAATAAGAAAGAATCCGGACATAAAATGTCTCATTGCTTGCATAAAATCAAATTTTGTGTTTTGAGTTTGCACCAATGTCGTTACTATTATGATGTAGAAAAATATCAGCAAAATGGGTTTGTAGGTTTCAAACCATGATTTTGTTTGTTCTCCAGTTTCGCTGTGATTGATTGCTGATATTTGGTATTTTGATTCTAAAACTTTTTGCAAATCGAATAATGAAATGTGTTTGTCCATTGTAATTGTTACTGTTTCTGTGTCTTTAGAAACAGTAACATTTGTAACGTTATCTAATGTTAGTAGAGCCGATTTTACTTTGGCTCCACAACTAGAACAAGTCATTCCCGTTAATTTATAGGTATGTGTCATTTTATTTTAAAAATATAAGATTCAAAAAATTGGTTTTGTTTATATAATTGTTCTTATTTGTTTTACTTAAACTACCTTCTAGCGATTAAAATGCTGTTAAATTCTCTTTAAAATCTATCATTAAAGACTTAAAATATTAAAA
>NZ_MTCA01000372.1:0-1406 GCF_002150205.1 Flavobacterium sp. FPG59
ATTCAATACCAATGAAGTCCAATAATAATAGAATTACACTTACTGTTTTGTTTTTAATGTTTATGAGTGTAGTTGTGAACGCACAAGAGATTATTAAGGATTCCGTAATTGCCCCTGTAAAAAAAGTTAAGTCAACTGGTAAGCAAAAAGTTGATGGTGTTGTAGCAACCGTAGGAGATTATATCATCTTAGACTCAGATATAGATAAAACGTATTTAGAAATTCAAGCTGGCGGAGGTAATACTTCGGAATATGATCGTTGTCAAATGCTAGGGAAACTGCTAGAGGACAAGTTATATGCGCATCAAGCAGTTCAGGATAGTATTATTGTGACCGATGCTGAGGTTAAAGGTATGATGGAAGAACGATTGAATTACATGGTAGACAAAATTGGGTCTATGGAAAAAGTGGTTCAATATTATAAAAAAGATTCTGAGGAAGAATTTAGAACTTATTTTGCTGATATCTTAAAGGAAGGAAAACTTACTTCGGAAATGCAAAAAAAGATTATTGATGCTGTAGAAATTACTCCAGAAGAGGTTCGAAATTATTTTAAACAAATACCAGCGGCTGATTTGCCTTTTTTTGGTGTAGAACTTGAAGTAGCTCAAATTGTGGTTATGCCAAAAGTTTCTGCAGAAGACAAACAAAAAGTAATTGATAAACTCAATGGGTTTAAAAAAGAAGTAGAGGAAGGTGCTAGTTTTTCAACAAAAGCAGTTTTATATACGCAAGATCCAGCTTCTAAGTCAACTGGAGGGTATTATAAAATGAATCGGTCAACTCCATTTGTAAAAGAGTTTAAAGAAGTGGCATTCAGTTTAGAAGAAGGAGAAGTTTCAGCTCCATTCGAAACAATTTTTGGGTACCACATTATTCTAGTAGAAAAAATTAAAGGACAAGAGAGAGAGATTCGTCACATATTATTGTCTCCTACTGTAACAGAGCAGTCTTTAAAGGAAGCTAAAGAACTGATAACTTTAATTAAAAAAAGAATAGAGGATAAGGACATTACTTTTGCTGAAGCTGCAAGAACTTTATCTGATGAAAAAGAAACTCGAGCAAATGGCGGTGCTTTAATCAATCCACAAACTCAAGATACCCGTTTTGAGTTGACAAAAATGGATCCTTCTTTTTATAGCCAAGTTTCAAATTTAAAAGAAAATGAAGTTTCTGCACCTATTTTAGATCAAAGTGAAGAAGGTAAAAAAAGTTATAAAATTATTACGGTTACCAATAGAATTGATGAGCATACAGCAGATTATGCTAAGGATTACATCAAAATTAAAGACTTAGCGTTAAAACAAAAACGAATCACTGAAATAGGAAAATGGTTTGATGAAAAAATCAAAGAGACCTACATCAAGATTCAGGGGGAATATAGAGATTGTAAATTCACGAACAAT
>NZ_MTCA01000168.1:0-6652 GCF_002150205.1 Flavobacterium sp. FPG59
ATATATTTGTTATGATTGTGTAAACGAATACCACTTGAAAACTATAATTAAAAAAGAGGGTTTTATAGTTAAATGCTCTTACTGCGGAAATGATTATCTTGAAGGGGTTTTACTTTCATACTTTGTGGATAAAATTGATATTGCTTTTGAACAACATTATATTCGATCTTCAGAATATCCACCAGAAAATTGGTCCATATATAAAATAAAAAATTCAGATTTTTGGGAACCTGATGGAATGCCTGTAATTGAAGCTATTATGGATGCAGCGGAAATAGATGAAGAAATTGCGGCAGATATCCAGCAAATTTTGGCAGAAAGATACTATGACCGTTCCGCTGCAGAGATTGGAGAAACGACAGATTTTAATAACGAAACCTTTTATGATACTAAGAATCCCGAAGATTTAGATTGGCAGCTACAGTGGGCAAATTTTGAACATGTCCTGAAAACTAGCACTCGCTTTTTTAATAAAAATAATGAAGAACTTTTAAAATCGGTTTTCCAAAAAATTGAATTTCTAAACACTCATGATGAAAAGCCAGTTGTTCGCATTATTGGGCCCGAAACGGATATAACACATATTTACAGAGCACGAGCATTTCAATCCGATTTTAAACTTAAAAGCGCACTTGAAACTCCTGATAAAGAGCTTGGCCCACCACCATCACAATTTGCAACGGCAGGAAGAATGAATGCAAGGGGAATCACTGTTTTTTATGGATCAATCAATTCTGAAACTGCATTGGCAGAAATCCGGCCACCTGTAGGCTGTAAAGTTGCCGTAGCGCGTTTTGAACTAAAGAGATTGTTAAAAGTACTGGATCTGAGTGCACTTAACTATACACATGCTAATGGAAGTATTTTTGATGAAGATTATGCTAATGAATTATCCAGAATCATGTTTTTAAGAAAGTTAAGCCAAAGGATGACTAAGCCGGTGATGCCCGATGATGAACATTCTGAATACTTAGCTACTCAGTTTATTGCGGATTTCCTTGCTTCAGAATTAAAATTTGATGGAATTATATTTCCTTCTGCCCAATTTAAAAAAGGACTTAATGTCACTTTGTTTCACTCTGCTTCAAGAGTTGTTTCACTCGAGTATCCTGAAGGTACAAATATTACTGTAAGTCTTATTGAATATGATGATGAAGGAGTACTTCCCAATTACACTGTATCAGTAAGTTTTCCGAAAAAAAAAATAAAAGATAATGATTCAAATCCAGCGTGGTGTGATTTGCCAGGAATTGATTGGGAATCGAAAGATCTTGATCTCAGAGAAAAAACTTTATCAATTGATGTAGATTCTATTAAGGTTGAACATATTGATTCAATACAAATTAAAAGTACGGGATTTGATGTCAATTGGACATAAGATAAAAAGAATCATATTGTCCAAGGTGTTATAAAAAAAATAAAATAGAAATTCTTTTTCTGAAACATTCAAGTTACTTGACATAACAGGTTTAAAGATGTGAAATATTTTGAATTGGTATTCTTCAATTTTGTTATAGATGCAATACGATTGAAAGAAAAATAGATTCTGAATTTATTTACATATTCAGCGTAATTTTCCTTCTCAAAATATTATTTGTTGGAATAAGAGGTTTATGTTAATATTTAAAACTTATGTGTTTTGAAATATTAAATATTATATCATCTGAAACAGGTATAAATTAGTTTAGTAAAATATCATAATAGTCTAGAAATATATGGTATATTGATAATTCCTGATGATCAGTGTCACGAGTATGCTTTGATTTATAGATGTATTTGAATCTGTCTACCCGACTATAACTTTCATCATCTAATTTAAATTTGGTCAGTAACTGCGTTGTTGTTATCGTAGTACTTGAGATATGATTATTTAAGCTGTCTTTTATTAGATCCAAATTCTCTCTAGACTTTATTTTAAGTGATTCAATTTCGACAAATCCGATCATTCCCGCAACAATAGTGTCGGTTTCTGGATAATATTTGTGTCCCGTAAACCGTTTTATTCCACCTGAAATATAGTATTTCTGTTTACTTTTATTTTTATCAAGTCTTTTCGCTTCAAATGCGTAATAATGATTAGCTGCTAAACTTGGAACTTGAAACTTTACATCCAAATGACCAACAGTTACGCTGTCCTTAGTTTCACGGACCCCAACATCAACAACAAGTCCTTCTAAACCAAATAGATGTAAATTTGGTTTTACATATTTATTTATTAATTCTGTGCATAAGTAATCTTCGATTTCATTATAAGCTTTGTCTGACTTGGATATCTCCTTGACTATTTCGTGAACAGTTTTTCTACTGTATTGCTTTTTACTGTCAACTAGTGTATAGTAGCCAAAAACGATTGACTTTAAGAAAGATTCAATATAATATTGTCTTCCGTCTGTTGCTAGAATAAATTGAGTACCGTCCATCATACTTGAGCACGTTTATGGTTAGATGTTTCAGCTCTAGCAAGAGCATCTATAAATTCTAAAAGATCATGATGAGCAATTGCTTTGTGCCAACATTTTTTTTCGTTAGGTTTTATAATATAAAATGTGTTTTTGTTAAATCCTCGAACATCTTGCTGAATGTATAAATCCCTAGTTACACTATGTATTCCTAAGAAACCTATCTCATTTAAAAGTTCGGAATCTTCCATTCCTTTATAAAAGACAGTCTCGCCATTGTCAGGTCTTTTACTAACAATAAAATGAAATCCGATAAAATCTTCCGCAATATGAATATTTACAAAAAATGATTGTTCTGGAGAATTAAATCTATGTTTAAAATGTTCTACAAATATTATAGCGTAATCCTTCAGATATAATTTATCAGTATCATTAGAAATTGAAAGCATTTTGAATATATTACGACCTCCGTATCCTGTTTCTTCTGCTCTTTTTAAAATTGGAATTGCAATTTCAGTTGAGTAATCAATTAAGGACTGCTCAATTGTACTAACCTCAAAAAGATCGGTAATTTTTTCCTGACACTTTTCTTCGAGTTTATTTACTTCATCTGCCAATTCTAAATAATTATAGTCATTAAAATCCAAAGTATTTATGCGTTTGTAAAGCCCCTGTATTTGATCAACCATTGAAGCAAGATCAGGATGACAAAGTGCTGGAGCAGAAAAAATCTCCTCAAAATCAATTCGAGTTCTGTCCACACCAGCAGATGAACTTGTATTAAAGACATAGTAAGTAAAAAAACGAGAGTTTATTATTGCCGCTAGACTTTTTAATAAAGTCGAAATTTCTACAGAAGAAATGTTACCAGCTATAGGCTTTATAGCACAGACTGTTGCGGTAAAAATGACGTCTTCATTTGTGTAAGCGGCTACTGCCTTAAAATCTTCCTTTGCTTGTAAACCCTTTTTTACCAGTAATTTTTCTCCGCGAAAGAAATGTATATCAGGCAAATATCCAACATTCCCCTCACTATCTATGTTATTACGACCTTGTGCTCCAGGTTTACGTGAAGTAAATTTTTGGCGCATGATATCAATAGTTTGTTCCCAAGTTAATGTCGGTAATAAATTGAATGGTTTAAATTCTTTCTTTCCTTCGACATCTAAAAATTTATAGTTTTTAATTTGGTCCGTGTTTTTCTTATTGTTTCCATCTGTAACTTTTAGTCCCCCTTTAGACGTTAAATCGTTATTATGCATGTAATCGCCAATATTATCATAAGATTTTAACCTTTTCATAAAATAGAAATCTAATAAATTACCATGAAGCATAACTTTCCAAAGCCAGTCGAACCCATTCAAGTTCCTAATAAAATTACGTTGGAGGATTTTTTTTATGTCGTGTTTTTCAATAACTATTGTCCTAAAGTAATTAAAGAATCTGTTTGGTTTAACAGTAATATGTGTAACTACATGCTTAAGTATTTCATCCTTTGCTTTTGGCATCTGATAAAAAAGAATAGCAGGAGCTTGCTTTGCTTCCTCAAAAATTTGATTTCCTGCAACAATTTTATTATTTACGCATGATAATTCTAGAACCTGATTTAGTATGAAATTACTTAAAAAATATTCGCGCCAATTTTTACAAGTAGAATCAGAATTGTATAAACTTTTTCCCGTTACAATCATTGCTATCTTGAGATTTGGATTAATAGCGAAATCGCTCACTCTTACTAAGAATGCTTGTGAAATTTCTCTATTACCTAGTTCAAGCGTTAAGTATGGTTTTGAAATATTTTTGGCTGTTGAATCCATCAGCTCACTATTTATAGCTGCTTCTCTTAAATTTCTTTCTTTGATATATTTCTCATAATTAGATGCAGCAACTATTCCCCATGGTGGATTTCCAAGTATGAAATCGAGTGCCACGTTTTGAGTGAAAATTTCATTAAAGGAAGCAGTTTCATTAAAAAAATCGAATGAAGCACCACCGAATAAATTTTGGTCTCTTAATCTTTCGAATCTAAAATCCTCTATTTCTATCGGTGTTTTGTAATCTAAAAGTGTTATATATAATGAAAAAATTGTAATTTCAATCGCATCTTCATCAATGTCAATTCCAAAAATATTTTCCCTCAATAGCTCCCAAAGCCTCTGATTTGAAATTTTTTCATTTTTAGCATCTAGAATAAGAATTTCTTTTTCAATTATCTTTCTTAACGTTTCAACAAGGAATATACCTGAACCACATGCAGGGTCTAAAATCTTACAGCTAGCAACCGTTTGATTTTCTATAAATGGAGTCACTGTCTGTGAAAGGACATAGTCAACAATAAAGGGTGGAGTATAATATGCCTTTATTTCAAATTGTTTAGTGTTTTTATAATTTGTAAGAACGACATCAAAATTTTCGGCTTTTTTGCCTATAAAATTTTCATATATATTGCTGATTAGTTCGACAGGTATTACTTCGAAATCATAAACCATAAATAGAGATGGTTGAACAGAATAACCTTTATGAGATGAACCTGATTTAAAAAATGAAGAGCCAGAAAATAAATGATACAAAATTTCTAGGTGCTCAGTATTTACATCACTTTCTTCGTCGTATAAACTTAATATCTCACCAGTATCTACGTCTATACTTTCTTCATATAGTGGAAATAAGTCCCCTTGATATTTGGCAGTTAGATAATGAAAAAATTTATAAAGAGTGATTTTATCTTTTATAAGCTCATTTAAGCTTATCTGTCTGCTTAGTTTGTCTTCACCCAATATATAAGTTTGATCCTTAAACTCAACCCTTCGATCTATAAGATATCTTATAAATAAAAGCCTACCAATCAGCCTATTAGCTATTTTTGGTAAAAGATCACCACCGTCAGAAGCAATTAGGATCCTTCTCGCATCTATTATATTATTTAAAAGATACTTATCAACTTTTGGGACATCTTTAAAGTATTTATGATATAAGTTTTTCCATGTTTTTCCCAACGTTAAATTTACAAGGGAGAATTCGCTTGGCTCCGATTCAATCTTTTTTAGTAAATAGCTATTTTCGGAAGCAAAACTATATCCATGAAAAATATCTAGAGGCTGATCGTCTGAAGTATTTATTATAACTATTGGTGCCTGTCCAAAGCAAAATGACCATTTTGGTATATCTTTTCTTTTTTCTTCATCTGGCTTATCAAAGAAAAGTATGATTGGATTATTTATCGGCTCTGGATGTTCAGAATTTATATCTCCATGATGATGTAAACTATAAAAAGCAAAAGGTTTAATTATATCTCTCAATACTTTACTAATACGATATGGAAATTTATGTACCCAATCTTCAGACTCTGTTAAATAAAAAAGTCCATTTTCTCTAGTATAACCGAGTTGATTAAATAACTGTTCAATTCTTGTCAAAAGAGGTTTCTTTAAGCTTTAATAAAATATAGGATTAACTAATATTATTAGTTAATGTAAATGTAACTAAATATATGTAAAAGACAATTTTTCTATGTTTTTATTGATTTGGAATTGGTAATAATCATTCTTTAAATGAATTATTCAGCATTTTTTTTACTTTTTGTACTGTGTTCTTTGAACAATCACAAAGTTTTGCTATTTCAATTAGAGTTGGTGGAGTTTTTTTTTTAAAATAATTGACTACATTCGGATACTTAGCAAGGAATTTTTCAGATGATTCAACAGTATTTTTTATTCTTCCTTTATAGGTTCCTTTAGCTTTTGCAATCGCAATGCCTTCTTGTTGCCTTTCTAAAATTGAATTTCTTTCCATTTCACTAATATTAGCAAGAACGCTTATTATCAATTTAAAAGTTTGGTTTTCCTTCCCATTTGTTAAACTCTCTAAGCCAAGATTATCTACCTTCAAACAAACATTTTGTAAATGTAATTGCTCAATAGTTGCAAGTACATCTAATGTATTTCTACCTAATCGATCAATACTTGATATACTTATGTATTTAATTTTCTTTTCTATAACATCTTTCATCAATTTAAAAGCTTCTGGTCTTTTTATAAATGGAGTAGATCCGCTGACTTTGTCAATATATAGTACTTCATCCTTATATTGCTTTGCCAATTGTCTTTCAATATTTTGGTTTAGCGTTGAAACTCTAATATAACGTGCTTTCATTTTTTGCTTATTAAGGTCGAATTTAGGGTAGGTATATTTGGTACATGTTATTTCAAGGAAATCGGTACTATAAATATACAAAATCTAGGTTAGTATTAGAC
>NZ_MTCA01000387.1:0-1189 GCF_002150205.1 Flavobacterium sp. FPG59
CCAAATAGTTACATAGATCAAAGCTCCGGCTAAGGATGCCGTCATAGGATTATTAAAAACTGGTGCAATCCAAAAATGATACAAATAATTTTGAAGATTAATTTGTTCAGAAGGAATTTCTGGATTTTGAAATTGAATCATTTCTAATGCTTGTGGAATTATTTCAGAAAAGAAGAATACAATCATTGGATTTACTCCCCAAACAAGAAATAGTTTTGTCCATTTTTTATAGTTAGCAACATCAATTACATAATAGAAAATAGTTAACGAAAGTATTGCTATACCAGATGTGTATAAAACAAAAGAACTCGTCCAGAGTGATTTATTTAAAGGAAATGTGACGCTCCATAAAAGACCAAGAATAATAAGAATAATTCCAGCAATTCCCATTTTTTTTACAATTTCCAGTTTAGGTAATGGACGATTGAGTAATTGACCTATCAGTAATCCTATTATTCCTGAGGCTATTGCAGGAATTGTACTTAGAATTCCTTCTGGATCCCAAGTTTTTGTAACTGCCCACACATGATTTTTTAAAAAGATACTGTCCATCCAAGATGCCAAATTAGTTTCTTTATCAAGATTTGCTAATCCAATTCCTGGGACTGGAATCAATGTCATTATTGCCCAATATGCCAGTAAAATTGTTGATGCTACTATGATTTGCGTTTTAAGCGTTGTTTTTAGATATAAAAGTGATATTACAAAATATACAATTCCAATGCGCTGTAAAACTCCCGGTAGCCTGACGTCTTGATAAGCTTCAATTCCACTATATGCTAAACATAAAAATGTAACAAAGATACCAATAGCTAAATACGTTTTTACTTTTGCATTGAAACTGCCCATGAGTGCATAACCCACGCTAATTGTTATTATTATTCGTCCTATTAATAAGGGAATACCGTCTAGTCCAAAAAGTTGTATTTTTCCAAAAAAATTGAAAAACATTCCTAAACAAAACATTCGTAAGGAGCGAATTAGTATTTTATTAAAGGTTGTGTTATCAAAATTTTTTGTAGGCATTGCAAATGAAACCGCTACTCCCATTATAAAAATAAAAAAGGGAAAAACTAAATCTGTAGGAGTACAACCATTCCAATCTGAGTGTAATAAAGGAGGATAAACAGTCGCCCAGCTTCCTGGATTATTGACAATAGTCATCATTAAAATAGTAAATCCTCTAAAT
>NZ_MTCA01000382.1:0-1247 GCF_002150205.1 Flavobacterium sp. FPG59
AGATTAATTGTTACCTCAAAAAAGCATTTTTTTTAATTTTTTTTTTTAGAGAATTAAATTTTGGGTTTAAAGGCTTGTAAATCAGAGTGATTGTAAGTTTTTTAAAAACGAAAAACACCAACTTTTTCAAGTGGTGTTTTCGTAATAGTTCCAGCTCTCTCAGAAAAGTGTCTTATCAAAAGCTGTGCGAATGTCTCTGACTTCGCACCCGCAATATGAATAAGCTTTATTAAATTTAATAGAACCGCAGATTCGTAGATTAAATAATTCCGTAATCTGCAAATTTGCGGTGAAAAAATATTTTAAATGGCGCTAAGTTGGCGACATTTGCGAAGCAACCCGCAGTTTTTAAGTAGGTTTGTTTTGAATACTTCGAGCAGCTAGTTTTTTATTTAGTAGGTAAATAATTATATTTGAAAATTAAGCAGGTTGTTGTAAAGGAAATGTTGAATTTTATGGATATTCATTTAATAGAGCCGCGTTGCAAACGCTTTGTTTTCGGTATTTAAGTAAGTAGGTACTCGTTGCAAACGAGCACCAGAGGTGCAATTTTTGGCGATGCAAGGCTTGGCCAAATTAGTAGAAGTAGTTGAAAAAATAAAAAGCCGGTTAAATAAAGGATTGAAAATTGGGGGTGTTTTTATCACGCAATACGATGGTAGAAAAGTATTGAATCGTGATGTTGTAGAAACTATCAATGCGCATTTTAAAAGCGAAGTTTTTAAAACAAAGATTAGAGATAATATCTCATTAGCGGAAGCGCCGGCACAAGGAATGGATATCTTTAGATATAACGCTAAAAGTAATGGTGCGGAGGATTATATGGACTTGGCGAAGGAAATAATAAAACAAAAGTAAACACAGTAATACAAATAAACATGTGTTATTAGGTAAACAATAAAGATATAAAGTTATGGCAAAGAAAAATTTTTCAAGAGGTTTAAATTCTTTACTTGGAGAACCAGAGCAACTGGAACGACCTGCAGAGCAGGCAAAACCAAAAGCACCAAAAAAAGAAATTACTAAGACTTCCCAAATTGGTACGAAAGAGAAAGAAAAGAGAGCAACTTTTATAGTGAATGAGGATTTACTAGAGAAAATGAAATTGTTGGCTTATTGGAATCGAGTTCTAATTAAAGATATTGTAAATACTGCTTTTGAAGAACATATTGCACGGCACGAAAAAATGAACGGTGAAATTAAACAAATGCCGAAGAATTAAACTAACTCAGCATAATTTTCGACAT
>NZ_MTCA01000397.1:0-1096 GCF_002150205.1 Flavobacterium sp. FPG59
ACTTGAATTTGTTTCGACTTTTTTTCATTGGTGCAAATGTAAAAAATAATATATACGTGATGCAATCCTTTTTTATAAAAAATATTTAGTTTTTATAATCTTGGAATGCCTGAAGAATCATTTCATTTTCAACCAATTGATTTATTTTGATTTTACCAATTCCTTCGATTAAGGCAAATTGTATCTCTCCAAATTCATTTTTCTTGTCATGAACTAGTAATTCAAGTATAGGATCTATGTCTTTTTGATCAAATACTATATCCTCGTAAATGTGTTTAATGCACGCTTTTATTTGAGAATATTCGTCTTCTTTCAGTAGCCCTTTTTGCCATGAAAGATAACTTTCTAATATCATACCAGCTGCTATTGCCTCTCCATGTAGAAGTGTTTTTTTAGAATCGTTTTCCAGAAAATAGCTTTCAATAGCATGGCCTAATGTATGTCCAAAATTAAGCGATTTTCTAATATTATTTTCTGTAGGGTCTTGCATTACAATTTCATTTTTGATTTCTACAGATCGATATATGAGTTTGTCAAAGTCAGCAAAATCAAATGCATCAAGATCGGTAAATGTTTTCCAATAACTTGCATCATAAATTAAGCCATGTTTAAGCATTTCTGCAAGACCAGAACGCATTTCGTTTTGTGGTACGGTTTCTAAGTATTGTGTATCTATCAATACCATTTTAGGAACATTAATAACACCAATTTGGTTTTTGAGATTTCCAAGATCAACACCGTTTTTACCACCTACAGAAGCATCAACCATAGCCAAAAGAGTGGTAGGGATGTGGATAAATTCAATACCTCTTTTAAAAGTAGATGCAATAAAGCCTCCTAAATCTGTAACAACGCCACCTCCTAGATTTAGAACTAGTGATTTTCTATCGGCTTTTAATTCTGTTAAAACATTCCAAATTTGAACACATGTTTCAATATTTTTATTTTCCTCTCCAGATTCAAATTCTATAATTTCAATTGTTAAATCAGTTTCTAAATTTGATAGAAAAATTGGTAAACAGTGTTCATTTGTATGATTATCTACAATAATAAAAATATTAGAAAATTTATTATTACTAATATATTCATTAAGCGC
>NZ_MTCA01000401.1:0-1065 GCF_002150205.1 Flavobacterium sp. FPG59
GAGAGCAAAAGAATATGGATATTCGAGTAAAATATTTGAAGAAAGATTTAAAAATGTTAGTGATTTACAAACCTCATTAAAAAAATTAATTAGCGTTCAAAAAGCTCAAGTGATTAAGGACAAAAAAGAAAAATTAGAAAAGCAGAAAATATACAAAGCCGAATCTGAAAGAAAAAAACTAATGTATTTAATATTTGTAGGAATTGGAGTTGTGGTTTTTTCTTTAGTATTCATAATTTATCGAAAATACAAGCACATCCGCTAACAGCTAGAGTTTCGTTGCGTGCGAAGCACGAACAATGAAACTCGTGTTGAACGGAACCGGCAATTATCTTGTAATATGGAGTTATCGAAAAGTGTAAATAAGGCTATTTGAGAAGTGTTTCTATTTCTATTATGGAATTATCGACAATGTATTGAAAATCAATTAAGTAATATAAATAGAAACGTCCTTATTCTATTGCAAAAATACAAAAAATAGTTTTTGAATTTGTTTTTAATGGTTGTTTTTGAAAGGAATTTATTTTAAGGCTCGCAAGCTACCGTAGGTTTAGTTCAACACACGCTACAAGCAATTTGGGTATTAGGCTTAATTTGAAATTGGTTTTGTGTCAGGAAGATTTGGCAAATCCGAATAATGGGCTTAATTTAGTCCCAAACTGCTTTTAGCGCGGGAACGTTAGCGGTAATTCCCCCTAGACTCCCGCCCTGACCCCGTAAGCTAACGATCGTTGCGTAAAAATTCTTAAATTAGCGATGCTCAATGCAAGGCCGATTAAAAACTGTTGCGTAATAGCACGTGCGTCATTCTGGTTGGGAAGCGTGTGATGCCCCCAGTGGTGGTCTCGTCTTAAAACGAGAACCCCGATTAGAATATTCTATTTATCCGAAAGAGCTTCCTCTTTGAGCATTTTATTAACCCTAAAAAAGTTTTAAAATGAAAGAACAAAATCAAATTTCGATGGACATTGTCAACCCAAAAGCTGCAGGAATAGACATCGGAAGCAGAAGCCATTTTGTAGCTATTGGTCAAAAAGAAGAACACGTAAGAGAGTTTGGTGTTTA
>NZ_MTCA01000143.1:0-7810 GCF_002150205.1 Flavobacterium sp. FPG59
AAATAAAGATCATTTACTTTTTCATAATATTGATTTAATGAAATTAGTAGAGCAATATGGTACGCCTTTAAAGTTTACCTATTTACCTCAAATTTCTAATAACATCAGCAAAGCAAAAAGCTGGTTTAGAAAATCAATGGAAAAAAACAAGTACGAAGCAAAATATTACTATTGCTACTGTACTAAAAGCTCTCATTTTGAATACATTATGAATGAAGCTTTCAAGAATAACATTCACATAGAAACCTCTTCGGCTTTTGACATTAATATTGTTGAAAACCTAATGGAGAAAGGTAAGATAAACAAAAGTACCTATGTAATTTGTAATGGTTTTAAAAGAGATCAATACATAGAAAACATTGCTCGTTTAATAAATAACGGACATAAAAATACAATACCAATAATTGACAATTTTGAGGAATTAGACTTGTTACAAGGTCAAATTAAAAATAAATTTAAAATGGGTATTCGTATTGCAGCTGAAGAAGAACCTAAATTTGAGTTTTATACCTCTAGACTCGGTATTGGCTATAGAAACATAGTTCCATTTTACAAAAAAGAGATTAAAGAGAATAAAAAATTGGAACTGAAAATGTTACACTTTTTTATCAATACTGGAATAAATGATAATGCATATTACTGGAACGAATTAGTAAAATGTATTAAGGTTTATGTTGCACTTAAAAAAGAATGCCCTACACTTGATGGATTAAATATAGGTGGAGGTTTTCCAATAAAAAACTCATTAGCTTTTGAATATGATTACCAATACATGATTGATGAAATCATTAATCAAATAAAAATTGCTTGTGATGAAGCTGAAGTTGATGTTCCAAATATTTTTACTGAATTTGGATCCTTTACGGTAGGTGAAAGTGGTGGAGCTATTTACCAAGTTTTATATCAAAAACAACAAAATGATAGAGAAAAGTGGAATATGATTGATTCTTCTTTTATTACCACTTTGCCAGATACTTGGGCCATTAACAAAAGGTTTATTATGCTTGCAGTGAACCGTTGGAATGATACTTATGAGCGGGTATTGTTAGGTGGGATGACTTGTGATAGTGATGATTATTACAACTCTGAGCAAAATATGAATGCCATTTATTTGCCAAAATACAATAAAGAGAAGCCTTTATATATTGGGTTTTTCAATACTGGTGCCTATCAAGAAACTATTGGAGGTTATGGTGGTTTGCATCACTGTTTGATTCCGCAACCGAAGCATATTTTAATTGATAGAGATGAAAACGGAATTCTAGCAACCGAAGTGTTCTCAGAGCAACAGACCTCTGAAGATGTTTTAAAAATATTAGGTTACGATCGAAAATAATCTATACCAATTAAGGAACGATTTCAAAAAAAATGTTAAATTTGAGATAATTTTAACATTAATTACAAAAAGATTTTAAAATTTATATAAAATGAGTAAAGGACCAATCAGTCAGTTTATCGAAAAGCATTATTTGCATTTCAACTCTGCATCTTTAGTTGACGCCGCAAAGGCATATGAAGACCAATTAGCAAATGGTGCAAAAATGATGGTGAGTATGGCTGGCGCTATGAGTACTGCTGAAATTGGAAAGATATTCTCTGAAATTATCCGCCAAGATAAAGTTCATATTATATCTTGTACAGGAGCAAATTTAGAGGAAGATATCATGAATCTTGTAGCTCACTCTCATTATGAAAGAGTTCCAAACTACAGAGATTTAACTCCTCAGGATGAATGGGATTTATTAGAGCGCGGTTTAAATCGTGTTACAGATACATGTATACCTGAGCATGAGGCTTTTAGACGTTTGCAAAAGCATATTTATAAAATTTGGAAAGATGCTGATGATAAAGGAGAGCGCTATTTTCCTCATGAATTTATGTATAAAATGTTGCTTTCTGGAGTTTTAGAAGAGTATTATGAAATTGACCTTAAAGACAGCTGGATGTATGCTGCAGCGGAGAAAAATTTACCAATTGTTGTTCCAGGTTGGGAAGACAGCACTATGGGTAATATTTTTGCTTCTTATGTACTAAAAGGAGATTTGAAAGCATCTACCATGAAATCAGGAATTGAGTATATGACTTTCCTTGCTGATTGGTACCCTAAAAACAGTTCAAATGGAATAGGATTTTTTCAAATTGGTGGTGGTATTGCAGGAGATTTCCCTATATGTGTGGTACCAATGTTGTATCAAGATATGGAAATGCATGATGTTCCTTTTTGGAGCTATTTCTGTCAAATTTCTGATTCAACTACAAGTTATGGTTCCTACTCAGGAGCAGTACCAAATGAAAAAATTACTTGGGGTAAATTAGATATCAAAACACCTAAATTTATTATTGAGTCTGATGCAACCATTGTTGCTCCATTAATATTCGCTTATTTATTAGATCTATAATATACATTTATGAAAAGAGTAATTGTTGATTACGCAAAACTTACCAATGAAATTTTAAACCTTCTTGTTGATAAATTTCCAGATGGTTATGATGATTCAAACATTATTAGTTTTAGAAACGCAAAAAATGAATTAGTTGAAGCAGTAGAAGTTAGAACTGAAGATACAATTTATTTAGTAAAAGTAAGTACTAAACTAGCTGATAGAATTGAGAACTATGACGAAGATGATGAAATTATCTTAGATGATGTAGTAGAACCAATCAAAGGCTTAGATCTAGATGATGATATCGATGATGATGAAGACGAGGCTATCGATAAACCTGATACAGATTCTGGTGATGATGAAGATGACGAAGATGATAATGACAGAGATTTTTCTGATGAAGATGAAGATGAAGAAGACGAAGATTAATTAGTTTTTAAAATAATAAAAAAAGGAACTCCTAAAACGAGTTCCTTTTTTGTATAAATAGGTAAAACCAACCATGACGCAAGAAATTTTACACGCCAAATTGAAAGAAAATTTTGGATTTGAAAAATTTAGACCTAATCAAGAAGACATTATAAATAGCATTCTTTCAGGACAAGATACGCTTGCAATTATGCCTACAGGTGGCGGAAAATCAATTTGTTTTCAATTGCCTGCTTTACTTTTTCCGGGGATTACAATTGTCATTTCACCTTTGATAGCTTTGATGAAAGATCAAGTGGATAGTTTAAAAGCTAATGGAATTGAAGCTTGCTTTATCAATAGTAGTCAAACAGAAAGTGAAAGGAATTTTTATACAGAATGTTTGCAGTCAAATACTATTAAACTAGTTTATGTTGCACCGGAAAGCTTGTCTTTTTTAGACAATCTCTTTAATACTTTAACTATTAGTTTGATTGCGATTGATGAAGCACATTGTATTTCATCATGGGGACATGACTTTAGACCTGCTTATACTAATTTGGGTTATTTAAAAAACAGGTTTCCCTCCACTCCTATTTTGGCCTTGACTGCCACGGCTGATAAAGCAACTCGAAAAGACATCAGCAATCAGTTGAATTTAAAAAATCCACAGTTATTTGTAGCTTCTTTTGACAGAAAAAATTTAAGTTTAGAGGTTCGTCCCGCACTTGATCGAGTACAACAAATTATAGAATTTATTCAAGATAAACCAAATGAAGCTGGAATAATTTACTGCCTGAGCAGGAAAACAACCGAGGAACTTGCAGAAAAACTAAAAAAAAATGGTATTCATGCTAAAGCTTATCATGCTGGTTTAGATAGCTCCGTTCGATCTAAAACGCAAGATGAATTTATAAATGATGATTGTAATATCATTTGCGCTACTGTTGCTTTTGGAATGGGGATTGACAAATCAAATGTGCGCTGGGTTATTCACTACAATTTACCTAAAAACATTGAAGGATATTATCAAGAAATAGGCCGCGCAGGTAGAGATGGTTTACCATCAGAGACAGTTATGTTTGAAAGTTACGGAGACGTTATTCAGCTTCAAAAATTTGCATCACAAGGATTAAACGCCGAAGTGCAACTAGCAAAACTAGAACGCATGAAGCAATATGCTGATGCACTCAGTTGCCGAAGAAAAATCCTCCTATCCTATTTTGGGGAATTGGTAACAGAAAATTGCGGGAATTGTGATATTTGTAAAAATCCACCCTTATTTTTTGACGGTACAGTTCTGGCCCAAAAAGCTCTTTCGGCTATAGTTCGTTTGCAAGAATTAGAGCCTTTACCCGTAATTATTGATTTTTTAAGAGGATCCAAAAATGCTTATATTTTTGAAAAAGAATACCAAAATTTGAAAACTTATGGTGTAGGTTCTGATCAATCTTGGTACGATTGGAACCAATACTTAATTCAGCTAATCAATTTGGGCTATTGTGAAATTGCATTTCATAAGCAGAACAAGATTAGACTTACCACTTTGGCAAAAAAAGTATTATTCGATAATGAAAAGGTGCAATTAACGGCTGTTCAAAAAAATAATTTTGAAAAGCAAGATATTAAAGAGACTAAGACTAAAACAGTAACCAACTCCCTATTTGAAAATTTAAGGAAATTGCGTTACGAAATTTCTAAAGAAGAATCAGTTCCTGCGTATGTGATTTTTAGTGATGCGGCTTTACGCCAAATGGAAACAGAAAGACCTACTAGTGAAAATGAATTACTAGCCATAGATGGTGTGGGTAAAGCTAAATTAGAAAAATACGGAGCTGCCTTTATACAAGCTATACTTGATTTTCAAAAAGTCAAAGGGGTTAAAAAGAAAAAAGAGGCAACAACATACAGAGAAACTTTTGATCTATACCAACAAGGATTATCAGTTGAAGAAATTGCTCAAAAAAGAAAACTGGGTTTAAGTACGATTATGTCCCATTTAGCAAAACTTTTTGTTGACGGCAAGGACATTGATTTGACTCCTTTTATATCTAATGATGAAGTTATAGAAATTGCCGTGGCCAAAACTAAACTGGAAGCACCAAGTACGTTAAAACCTTATTTTGATTACTTTGAAGAAAAACTAGACTATGGAAAAATCAGATTAGGATTGGCAATTTTAGAAAAAGAAAATTCAGTACTTTAAAATTTTATATGATTCATTCATTCCCTCCTTTTGTAAATGCACAGACTCAAATTTTAATTTTAGGAACTATCCCAGGAATAGCTTCTTTAGAAAAGCAAGAATATTATGGGCATCAAAGAAATCATTTTTGGAAAATAATGTTTACGCTATTAGATAGTTTTCCTGCAACTGAAGAATTTGAACAAAAAATTCAAGTGCTTCAAGCAAATAATATTGGGCTTTGGGATGTTTTAAAAAGTTGTGATAGAAACGGAAGTTTGGATATTCATATTAAAAATCACAAAGTGAATGATTTTGAAACATTATTTACACAATTTCCATCTATAAAAACAATTGTATTTAACGGAAAAGAGAGTCATAAGTACTTTTTCAAGAAATTTGGACAAATAAAAGGCATTACGTATTATGTGATGCCTTCTACAAGTCCTGCAAATACCATGTCATTTGACAATAAGCTTAAAATTTGGTCAACAGGTTTTAATACATTATAAATATCTTTCTTCGAAAACTTTTTGATGGTGTTTTTGATGACCAATCATAATGAATCCAATTGCTCTAACTGATATTGCTGAGTTGGATGCTGTTCCGATTCTTTGAAATTGATCAGAACTTAAGCTTTTAAAAAACAACAAATTAGAATGGCGCACTGCCGATAATTCTGTAAGCAATTCTTGAACACTTCTTTTGTTGGCTTCAGTATTGATAACATACGTATTTTCATCAAAACCAGGTAAAGGCGTTTGATCGTTTCTAGAGATTCGTAACGCTCTATAAGCAAAAATTCGTTCCGTATCAATTACATGCTGAATAATTTCCTTTATATCCCATTTCCCATCAGCATATCTGTAGTCAAACTTATCCATAGGAATATTTTGAACAAATTTAATAAAGTCATGTAATGAAATTTCTAATTCTTCAATAAGATCTACCTCTCCTAATGCTTGAATATATGGAGCATAGAAGGGTGCATATTCATTGATTGGTAACTGTGTTGATTTCATATTTGTATTGTTTAAGCGGAGTTCCTACTGGCGTTTGTATTTCCAAATAAAGAACGGGTTACTATTTTCTCGTATACTTTAATTAAAGCATCGTTTGGTTGCGACTCTTTATTCAATTCATTTATTCTTAACAATGCATATTGCTGTATTGTTAACAATGGTAGTACAATACGCTCTCTTATTTGAATTGATGCTTTACCATCAGGGTAATTTTCCATTAACTCTTTATGACCAGCAATTTTTAATAACAATCGTTTTGTTTCTAAAAATTCGTCGTAAATAATTTGCCAAAAAGGACCAAATTTAGGGTCTTTTTTCATGTAAGCGGTCAAAGGGAAAAACGATTTAGCCAGTGACATCATACTATTTTCAAGCAATGTTTTAAAGAACAATGAATTATCATATAAATCTTGAACTTTATTCCACTGATTTGAATCTTCAAAGTGTTTTAAAGCTGTACCTACTCCAAAAAAACCAGGTACATTCTGCTTTAATTGACTCCAAGAACCTACAAACGGAATTGCACGTAAATCTGCAAAATCTAACTGTGCTGATTTATTTCTCTTTGCAGGTCGACTCCCTATATTAGTCTTAGCATAATATTTTAACGTGCTCATTTCCTCTAAATAAGGAATAAAATGAGGATGATTTTTAAAACTTAAATATTTTTCGTATCCCAAATTTGCCAATTGATCTAAAATCTCCTTGTCATTAATGGATAATTCGTTTTGATTTTTATCAAAAACTTGATTACTCACTCCGGCACTCAATAAGTTTTCTAAATTGTATCGACAGGAATCTAAAGTTCCAAAATTAGAGCTAATTGTCTGACCTTGAACAGTAACTTGAATTTCATTGTTCTCAATATTTGGTCCTAATGAAGCGTAAAACTTATGCGTTTTTCCTCCACCACGAGCTGGAGGTCCGCCTCTACCGTCAAAGAAAATAACTTTAATGTTGTATTTTCTCGAAATCTCAGTAAGCATTTCCTTTGCTTTATAAATACTCCAATTTGCCATTAAATAACCACCGTCTTTAGTTCCGTCAGAAAAACCAAGCATAATAGTTTGCTTATTGTTCCTGTTTTTCAAATGCTCAGCATAAATAGTATTGGTGTATAATTTTTCCATTATTACATCAGCATTTTGCAAATCATCAACTGATTCAAAAAGAGGAACAATATCAACAGTAGGATTTTCCCAATCACTCAATCGAAACATGGCCAAGGTTTCTAAAACATTTAGCGCACTTTCATTATTACTTATGATATAACGATTTGCCCCAAATTCACCATTATTTGATTGTATAACACGAATAGCATTAATTGATTCTAACGTAGATTGAGTAATTTCATTTTGAAATACTTTTGGGTCTACATTTCCTTTGATAGTTTCTAGAACTGAAATCTTTTCATTTTCAGTAAGATTTTTGTAATTTTTTGGAAAAATAGTCGATTCTATTTGATGATAGTAATCAACGATATCACTAAAAACAGCATCATGAATTTTACTATTTTGTCTAATGTCTAACGTAGCAAAATGAAAACCAAATAAGTTCAACTTAATCAGCAAAGCATCTAATTCGTCCAAATATAAGGATTGGTGCTGCTCAATAATTATTTGTTTGATTTTTAATAATTGAGTGTTGAAATCTTCAAGAGTTATATAAATATCACCTTTTGAATAAAAAACAGAACGATATAGTTTTTGTTCAAGTTCCGTAATCAAAGTATCTACACCAGAGAACGTTAACTTTCTTTTTAAATTTCTTATTTCGATGTAATAACATTTTAAAATAGAGGTTCTTAGACG